>NZ_JBLWEN010000006.1:0-27513 GCF_048287415.1 Candidatus Electronema sp. JM | reverse complement strand
CCAACCGCAATCAGCAGGACAGCAACGCTGACGGCACAGGCGATGTGTGCAGCCAGTCCGCAGAAGCAGACGGCAGCGTAAACAGCGCGTTCCTTGTCCCGGTGTACGAGCTGCTGCTGCGAAAGAAGCGGTAAGCGCGCAGCACTTCATGCCGCTTCAGGGAACAGCCGCCTCATCTCGTCCCGGCTGGCCGCGCAGATGCCGCGCTCGGTGATCAGGCCGGTGACAAGGCGGGCCGGAGTCACGTCAAAGGCCGGATTGGCCGCCCGCGTCTGCTCCGGGGCGATGCGCACCCGCCGGACGCTGCCGTCCTCAGCCAGCCCGGAGATGAAGAGCACTTCCTCTGCCGCCCGCTCCTCGATCGGAATGGCCGAGCCGTCAGGCAGCGTCCAATCAATGGTCGAGGAGGGCAGGGCGACATAGAAGGGAACCTTGTTGTCCGCCGCTGCCAGCGCCTTCAGGTAGGTGCCGATTTTGTTGCAGACATCGCCGTTGGCGGCAGTGCGGTCGGTGCCGACAAGGCAGAGATCAACCTGCCCCTGCCGCATCAGCCAGCCGCCGCTGTTGTCGGCAATCAGGCGGTGCTGAATGCCTGCGGCGGCCAGCTCCCAAGCGGTCAGCGACGCGCCTTGGTTGCGGGGCCGGGTTTCATCCACCCAGACATGCAGCGGAATGCCTGCGGCTTGGGCTTTGAAAATAGGGGCCAAGGCCGTGCCCCAATCCACGGTGGCCAGCCATCCCGCGTTGCAATGGGTGAGGATGTTGACCGGCCTGCCAGTCTGCCGATATTTTTCCGCAAGCAGATGCAGGCCATGTGCGCCAATAGCCTCATTGACCTGCACGTCCTCCTCGCAAATGGCCGCTGCCTCGCGGCGGGCGGCTTCAATCCGTTCGTCAGGCGGCAGCGTGGCCAGTAAGTTCCGCATCCGCTCCACCGCCCAGCGCAGATTCACCGCTGTGGGCCGCGCCTGAATCAGCCGGGCGCAGACTGCCTCCAGCCCGGCATCGCTGCTGTCCGCCAGCAGGCCGAGAACTACGCCATACGCTGCCGCCGCCCCAATCAACGGCGCACCGCGCACCAGCATGTCACGGATGGCGACGACCGCGTCTTCAGCCGTGCGCAGCCGGGCCGTGACAAGCTGATGCGGCAGTTTGGTTTGATCAATAATGCCGACCGTGCGCTGGTCAGCTTCCAGCCAAATAGTCCGCCACAGCGTGCCGTTGATGTTCATCGCAGTTGTTCCGCAAACATCAGGCGAGATACCCTTCCTGCCGATACCACACGCCGGTGCGCTTCAGGCCTTCATCCAAGCCGATCTTCGGCTGATAGCCCAGCTCGCGTTTGGCCTTGCTGATGTTGAAGGCCCTGTTCTGGCGGAACCAGTCCACCCGGCGCGGAAAAATCGGCGGAGTGATCTTGAAAGGCTTGCAGACAGTCTCGCAGACATGCCCGGCGATCATCAGCGGCAGAATCGGATAATGCGGAATCTTCACCGCAACACCAAGGGCTTGGGCCGTTTTGCGCACCAAGGTCTCAATGCTGACATAGTCCTCGTCGCCGATCAAATATGCCTGTCCGCGCCCCTTGCCCGGCTCCATCGCCAGCATGAAGGCATCAACCAAATTGTCTATATACAGCGGATGATAGAAAGTTTTGCCATCGCCGAACATAGGGAACACGCCCTTGCTCACCCGCTTGAAGATCATCTGGAAACGCTCTGGGTCGCCGGGGCCGTAGATGGCGGTTGGGCGGAGAATCACTGTGTCCATGCCCTTGGCGCAGTATTCGTTCACTAACGGCTCGGCATCATACTTAGTTTTCTGATAGTAGTCAGCAGGTTGAATAGGAGCGTTTTCGTCAGCAGGCGGATTGTCCACATTGCCATGCACGCCGCAGGTGGAGCAGTAGATGAATTTCTTCACCTTATGGGCAAACGCGGCTTCGAGCACGATTTGCGTGCCGCCGACATTCACCTCGTCATAGTAGCTGTTCGGCACGTCCAGCTCGCGGAACGCGGCGGCCAAGTGCTGCACCACCTCCACGCCGTCCATGCAGCGTTCCACCGCAGCTCGGTCTGTGACGCTGCCGATGACCACCTTCGCCCCCCACGAACGGATTTCGTCTGTTTTCAGGCCCTCTTGATAATCCAAGCTGACCACCTGGTGGCCTTCATCCACCAGCCGTTTAACTAAGGCTTTGCCGGTGAAGCCGGTGCCGCCTGTGACAAGCACTTTCATAGACCATTACTTTGTTGAGAATGGATAACTTTTCGTTATGACTGAATTAATCGACAGAAGCTGCTGCCTCTTGGTGTGTAATTATAATCCAATTGGAATAAAACAGGAACTTATAAAACATGGTGGACGGGCCGACAAGCTGTTCGTGAAAATCAACCACAAATTTGTAGCTGCAACAAGCAATTCTATGCCAATATTGTAACGACACAGCAAGGATAATTTTCGGTCAGCCAGATAGACCTCTATGTAAATACTTATCAATTTCAGCTAGTCAGATGGAGGTTTTCCGATTTTGTCCGGTTTGGCACAATTTTTGAATAACCATGTCTGAACGATGCCGTTTTTGTGAGCAGCACAGACGCAGCCAAGCAGAGCATGAACCCACCAGAACTGATTGACACCACCTTGCGGGAAGGTGCGCAGGCACCGGGCGTGAACTTCACGCAGGCGGCTAAGTTAGCCATCATTTCGTGGCTGAAGAAAGTCGGCGTGGACGAGATCGAGCTGGGCACTGCTGCGCCGCTGCATGACGGGCTGGCGGAGTTTGTCCGGCAGGCCCGCGCCATAGTGGGCAGCAGGTGCCGTCTGGCCCTCTGGTGCCGCTGCAAGGAAGAGGACATCACCTTTGCCGCCGCCTGCCAGCCGGACCTGCTCTCGCTCTCCATCCCGGTGTCTGACCGCCACATTCAGGAGCGGCTGGGCAAAGACCGCGCTTGGGTGCTGGCCGCGCTGGAAGGCTCGGTGCGGCTGGCCTTGGCACTGGGCATCCCCCAGGTTTCAGTTGGGCTGGAAGATGCTTCGCGGGCCGATGTGCCCTTCCTGCTTGAAGTTGCCCGGACAGCAGAACGCAGCGGGGCAGGGCGCGTCCGCATCGCCGACACCGTGGGTATTTGCTCGCCGGGCCGCATGGCCGCGCTGGTGCAGGCGGTGCAAGAGGCGGTGCGCTGTAAGGTCGGGGTGCATTGCCACAATGACTTCGGCATGGCCACGGCGAATTCCATCGCCGCGCTGGAGGCAGGCGCAGACTGCTTCGATGCCGCTGTGCTGGGCCTGGGCGAGCGGGCTGGCTGCTGCAAGCTGGAAGAGGCGGCAGGCTATTTGGCCTTGGTGCAGGAGCAGCCGCGCATCAAGCCGGAACACTTGCCCACGCTCTGCCAGATGGTGGCCAAGGCCAGCGGCAGAAGCATCGCCGCCAGCCATCCCTTGGTGGGCGCAGATATTTTCACCTGCGAAAGCGGCCTGCACCAGCACGGGCTGGCGGTCAACCCGGCCACCTATGAGCCGTATCCGCCGGAGCGGGTCGGCGGTCGGCGCACCCTGCGTTTCGGGGTGAAAACAGGCCGCCGGGCCGTGGCCCTGCACTTGGCCAAGCACGGCCTGCATCTGCATGAAAATGAAATCAAACGGCTCACCCAACAAGTTCGCGCCAGCGGTGGGCTGTTCAGCGAGAGCGAGCTGCTCCGTTTTGCGGCAGCCAACAGCGTGTGACCGCGCAGGCTCCTTCTTATGCAACGAGAAGGAGCCTTGCCGTAATACGAGAAGGAACCTTCTCGCAAAATGAGAAGGCTCCTTCCTGAACTCCAGGTCTTGACGCATGAACAACGACAACTGCATATTCCCCGCCTCCCGCTTCACCACTGAGGCCCTGGAGGTCAAGGCCCTGTACCGCATCGTCAAGCTGATTGACGCGGCTGTCCATCTCGATACCGCCCTGTCCGCCATCCTCAAGGTGCTGCACGACACCCTGCGCATGGAGCGGGCCACGCTGGCCCTGCTTGATGAGGAAGGGCAGAAGCTCGCCATCCGCGCTTCTTACGGCCTGACCATTGAGGAAGAACAGCGCGGGGTGTATCGCTTGGATGAGGGCGTGTGCGGCAAGGTCTTCAGCTCGGCCTCGCCCTTCATTGTGCCGGATGTGAGCAGCGAGCCGCTCTTCCTCAATCGCACCGGGGCGCGCCCGCTGTGCAGCAAGACCACCATCGCCTTCATCGGTGTGCCCGTGCTGCTCGGCGAGAAGCCGGTCGGCGTGCTCAGTGTGGACCGCCTCTTCGGCATGGAGGTCTCTTTGGAGGAGGACGTGCGCTTCCTCACCGTGGTGGCCACGCTGATCGCCCAGTTCCTCAGCCTCAATCAGGCCATCCGCCGTGACCGCCAGCAGCTCGTGCAGGAAAATCTCAGCCTGAAAGCCCAGCTCCACGAGCGGCACCGGCGGCACTGCATCATTGGTCATTCCAAGGCCATGCAGGAGGTGTTCTGGAGCATCGAGCGGGTCGCGCCCAGTCAGGCCACGGTGCTGCTGCTGGGGGATTCAGGCACGGGCAAGGAGATGGCGGCCCAGGCCATCCACGAGGCCAGCCCGCGCCGCGACCGCCCCTTTGTCAAGATCAACTGCGCCGCGTTGCCGGAGTCGCTGCTGGAGAGCGAGCTGTTCGGCCATGAGAAGGGCGCGTTCACTGGCGCAGGCGGCACGCGCATCGGCCGCTTTGAGATGGCGGACAAGGGCACGCTCTTTCTGGATGAGATCGGCGAAATGCCCCTGCCGCTGCAATCCAAGCTGCTGCGGGTCTTGCAGGAGCAGCAGTTTGAGCGGCTTGGCTCCAACCGCACCATCAGCGTGGATGTGCGCATCATCGCCGCCACCAATGTCAGCCTGCACGAGGCCGTGACCCAGGGCAGCTTCCGCAACGACCTGTATTATCGGCTGAATGTGGTGCCTATTATCCTGCCTGCCCTGCGCGAGCGGCGCGAAGATATCCCGCTCTTGGTGGATTACTTCCTTAAGGTGAGCAATCAGCGCAACAAGAAGAGCCTGCGCATGAGCCGCGACTTCCTGGAGGCGATGACCGCCTACGACTGGCCGGGCAACGTCCGCGAATTGCAGAATGTGGTCGAACGCTTAGTGATCCTCTCTGCTGGCGACCTGCTGCGGCTGGAGGATTTGCCAGACTGCTTCTTTGCTCCGAAGGCAGTGGCTGTCGCGCCGCAAGCTGCTGTCACAGCGGCGATTCCTGCCGCTGCGCCGCCTGCGGCTCCGCCCCAGCGGCGCAAGCTGGAAGACATTGAGCGCGAGCAGGTGGAGACAGCCTTGCTCCGCCACGGCTGGGTGCAGGCGCGGGCCGCCCGCGAGCTGGGCCTGACGCAGCGGCAGATTGGCTACAAGATCCAGAAATTCGGGCTGGTCAGGCCGGAGTTTGCAAGGTGAGGCGGTTCTGGTTGCGGCGGCGGGAAAATCGGCTCTGCCATTGACAAAAACAGCGGCAGAGGTTACTTATCTGTGGCGTGTTCTCCTGCCTTTTGCTGTCGCGCACAAGGCGGGAGCGCAAATCTGCCCTCCTTGCCTCAAGCAGCTTGATGGATATCAGACAAGCAGTCATTCAGTTCCTGATCTTGGCTCCGCCCTTCCTCTTTGCCCTGACCCTGCACGAGCTGGCGCATGGCTGGACCGCGTGGCGGCTCGGCGACCCCACTGCCAAGAATGACGGGCGGCTGACTTTGAACCCGATCAAGCATCTTGATCTCTTTGGTGCCTTGCTCTTCATCTTCGCCCACATCGGCTGGGCCAAGCCAGTGCCGGTGAATCCCTCGTATTTCAAGAATCCGCGCAAGGGAATGCTGCTGGTGGCCTTGGCCGGGCCGGGCGCAAACCTGCTGCTTGCTGTGGGCAGTGCGCTGCTGTTCCGGCTGCTGCTGGAGCTGCGGATGCCGTCGCCCTTTTTGCTCAGTCTGCTGGAGCCGCTGGCGCAGATGCTGCTGGCCTCAGTCTGGATCAACATCATGCTGGCTGTCTTCAATTGCCTGCCCATCCCGCCGCTGGACGGTTCCAAAGTGCTGGCAGGGCTGCTGCCGCCGGATGCCGCCCGCAGCTATGCTCGGATGGAGCCATACGGTATTTTCTTGCTTTTTATCTTGTTTTATTCTGACATCATCAGCAAGGTGATCACGCCGCTGATTCAGACAGTCAGCGGCCTGCTGCTCGGCTGAGGCTGCTGACTATTCCTTTGCAGCCGCAGGACGATGCGGTATAATTGGGACAAATCCGTCCGACCTTCCTGCTCTCCGCATCCGCTCGTTCCGCTGCCATGACGCATGTCTCCTCTCTGCTGCGCCGCATTCCGCCCGCTGTGTTCCGTCTTGTGCTGTTGGCCCTTCTGCTGCTGCCCAGCGGCCAAGCGGAAACGGCGCAGCCTCCAGCCTCCGTCCAACATGCGGCGGAGGCAGCCTACCAGAAAACAGCCGATCAATGCCACCGCCTGCTGAACAGCCCCTCGTTGGGCGGCAACCGCGAGGACTGGCTGAAAGAAATTCAGGAGCTGGAGCGGATTTACCGGCAGCAGCCGCAGGGCAGCACAGCCTCTGCCGCGCTGCATTTGCACGCCCGGATGCGCCAAGCCATGCACCAGCAATTCCGCCAAGCCGCTGACTTGGATCAGGCGGTGGCTTTGTTCAGCAATGTGGTCTCCTTATTCCCGAAGAGCAACGAGGCGGCAGAGTCGCTGTTCGCCTTGGCTCAAATTGAGCAAAACCGGGGCAACTTGCGCGGCGCGGCCAAGACGTATTACAAGCTGGCGCATGGCTACCCGTTCAGCAGCCGCAAGCGTCAGGCGGAAGAGCAGCTGCGCCAGCTCACAATCATCGCCGAATCTTTGGCAGCCCGCAAGGACGGACGGAAGCCTGCGCCGCTGCCGCCCACACAACCTGCTCCAGCAGTTAAAGCGGCCGTGCCGCCGGTCGTCAGCTTGCCGAAACCTGTTGTGGCTGTGCCGCAACTTGCACCAAAATTAGAGAACAAGCCGCAGGAAAAGCTCATCCTGTCAGTGCCTGTGGAGCCAAGCAAGCCGGTGTTGAAACCGGTTGTGTCCATTCCACCTGCTGCGCCTGCTATCACGATTCAGCCGACGACGATTGCCGCACAACCTGCGCCAGTGCCAGAGAAGAAGCCGCAGGAAACAATTGTCCTGCCAGCGGCGCCGACCAAGCCCGCTCCTCCTGCCGCTGAAAAAAAGAATGAGGAGCCGTCGCTGCTGTCGCGCCTGATTCATCCTGATTTCAGTTTTTCCTTGTTCGGCTCAGATGAGGAAAAAAAAGAGCCGGTCAAGCCAGCCGCGTCTGCACCTGCGCCGGAAAAGATTGCAGCAGCCCCCGTCCCCCCGCCGAAGGAGCCGGAGCCGACAGCGAAGATTGTTGTTTCAGAACTGAAGATCGCTTCTTTGGAACAGGAAAAAAAGGCTGCGCTGCCGGAACCACCTCAGCCAAAACCGGAACCAAAGCCGCTGCCGCCGCCAATCGAAGTCAAGCCGGAACCAGAGAAAGCTCCGGTCATTGCTGCTGCCCCGCCTCTCAAGGAGGAAAAAACGGAGCCGCCCAAGTCTGTCTTGGCCGAACTGCTGCCGATTCAGCACTGGTCTTCGGACAATTACAACCGGGTGGCGGTCAGCACGTCGCGTTTGGCGGCATATCAGGCCATTCTGCCGGAAAAAGGCGGCAAGCTGCTGCGGCTTGAGTTCAAACAAAGCCATGTCGGGCCGGAACTCCGCCTCCCGCTCACGGTGGACAAAGGGCTGCTCAAAAGCATCCGCACCGAACAGACGGATGAGCAGACCGTGCAGGTTTCGCTTGAGCTGGCTGAAGAGGCTGAGAGCAAAATATTCAGCCTGAACGACCCGTTCCGGGTGGTGGTTGACCTGCATAAGGCAGCAGCAAGCCCGGTTGAGGAAAACACAGCAGCGGCGGACAGCCCGAAAGAGCTGACGGAGCAGGAAAAGAAAGCAAGGCTGGCGGCTGTCAAAGAGCAGATCAAGCTCAAACCGAAGGCGGCGGAAAAGCACAGCCTGACCTTGGCCCAGCAGCTTGGTCTGGGCATCAAGCGGATTATGATTGACCCTGGTCACGGCGGCAAAGACTCAGGCGCGACCGGCTTCAGCTTGGAAGAGAAAAACATTGTTCTTGATGTGGCCAAGCGGGTGCGCGAGCTGCTCAAAAAAGAGCACTACGAGGTGCTGCTGACCAGAGAGACGGATATCTTCATCCCCTTGGAGGAGCGCACCGCCATCGCCAACACCAAAGGAGCTGACCTCTTTCTCTCCATCCACGTCAACGCCCACCCCAGCGCGACGGTGAAGGGCGTGGAGACCTATTACCTCAACTTGGCTGCCAACCCGGAGGCGATGCGGGTTGCCGCCTTGGAGAACGCCACCTCGTCACGCAGCATGAGTGAGATGGAAGACATTCTCACCAGTTTGATGAAGAACAGCAAAATCAACGAGTCCTCTCTGTTTGCTGAATTCGTTCAGACCAGCATGACCGACGGGCTGCGCCGTTACAAAGTGAAAGACCTTGGCGTGAAAAAAGCCCCTTTTTATGTTTTGATCGGTGCGCAGATGCCTGCGGCTTTAGCGGAAATTTCCTTCATCAGCAACAAGGAAGAGGCTGAACTGCTCAAGAGCGAGCAGTACCTTCAGGCTGTTGCCAAGCGGATTGCAGTGGGCGTGGTCGCCTATATCGAACATCGGCGGAGCGAAGTGACAGCGGCGACGCAGCATTGATCAGACCGCCTCTGCGCCAAGTATCTATCTGATGTAGGGGCGAAAATTTTTTCGCCCCTACTCTTATTCAGGGTGCCCACCAGACCGTGACCGGCACCGCCTCTTGCCGAAAAATAAAGCGAATCGGCATTTCCTCTGGCGGGCCAGCTTGCAAGGCTTTCTCCAGCACGGCCTGCTTGTCCGGCCCGGTGATGTGCAGGATGATTTCCTTGGCAGTCAGCAGGGTTGGCAGTGTCAGGGTCATTCGCTCATAAAGTGCAGTCTGCGGCCTGACTGCGGCGCAGAGTTTGCCACAGTTCATGTCCGCCGCGTGAGCAAGCTGTGCCGCGCAAGGGAAGAGCGAGGCGGTGTGGCCGTCATTGCCCATGCCCAAAATGACCGCCGTGAAGGGCAGCGGCAACTGGCGAAGCTGCTCGCCGCAGGCTGCCTCGCCCGCAGCAGCTTGAGCTGCCGTATTTTTCAGGCCGACAAAAACAGCGGCGGCGGCCCGTTTGGTCAGCAGATGGCGGCGGACCAAGGCTTCGTTGGAATCGGGCGAAGACAGCTCCACCCAGCGTTCATCGGCCAAGGTGATCAGCACCTGCGGCCACGGCAGGTCCAGCTCGGCAAGCCGCTCGAACAACGGCACTGGGGTGCTCCCGCCCGACACCGCCAAGCTGGCCCGGCCTTGCGCGGCAATGCTCTGGCGCACGGCGGCGGCAAGATGCTCGCCCAGCGCATTGATCAGCGTCTGCCGGTCAGAAAAATTACGACGTTCTATCATGTTTTTTCAATGCGGTTAAAGCAACATAACGAGGTGAACCATGCCTGAATTATTTGTAAAAAATAAAGTTGCCGTTGGCGGCGGCATACTGGCTCTTGTCCTTCTCAGCTGGCTCTGCTGGTATTTTTCCGCCACGCAGGTGATCAAGCGGCAGCTTATCGGCCTGACCTGGGAGGTGAATAAAAAAAGCTCCCAAGAAAGCACAATGGAAACTGCTCTGAAAATGCGGGAAGTCAAGGCTGCGCTGACTGAAAGCTGCCGGGTGATGGTGCCTGAAACCCATTTCAACGACGTGCTGGAGCGTGATTCGGCAATCATGTATTTGATGTATTACCGCGACCGCTACGAGACAATCTCCGTCAGTTTCGAACGCATGGACATCACGTTCCCAGCCAAAACTGAGGCCACAGTGCGGGCGAATGTGCTGCTCAACCGGCAGAAAGGGCAGGCTGCTCCGACTGAGGTTGCAGCCCCAGCCCTGCTGACCCTGAAAAAAGAGTCTGGCGGCTGGCTGTTGACGCAGGTTGAACTTGCAGCGGCTTTGGTGAATGATTGAGAGGCTTCAGCGCATTCCGCAGGTTTCGCGCTCGAAATCGTGCAGCTCGACGATGCTGGGATGCTCGCCGCAGACTGGGCAGTCAGGCCGTTTCCGCAGCTTGACCCGGCGGAAATTCATCGTCTTTGCGTCGAAGGTGAGCAAGGTGTCTGTCAGGAGTGTGCCTGCGCCGGTGATGAATTTCAAAGCCTCGGCAGCTTGGATGGTGCCGAGCATTCCGGCCACTGCGCCGAGGATGCCAGCCTGCGAGCAGCTCGGCACGGCTTTGGCTGGCGGCGGAGCTGGGAAACAGCAGCGGTAACAGGCGGAACGGCCCGGCAGCACAGTCATGGTCTGGCCGTCGAAGCGGAGTATGCCGCCATGCGAGAAAGGAATGCCTGCCATCACGCAGGCATCGTTGATGAGAAATTTGGTGGCGAAGTTGTCCGTGCCGTCAATGACGAAATCATATTGCCGGATGATGTCGGCAATATTGGAAGCATCAAGATACAGCAGCCACGGTTCGATGACAACATCCGGGTTGATGGCTTTAATTTTTGCCTGCGCTGATTCTACCTTCGGGCGATCAATGTCAGCGGTGGTATGAATGATCTGCCGCTGCAAATTGGAGATGTCCACCACATCAGCGTCCACCAGACCTAATGTGCCGACTCCGGCGGCGGCAAGATACAACGAGACAGGCGAGCCAAGCCCACCTGTCCCCACCACCAGCACCCGCGCCCGCAGCAGCCTGCTTTGTCCTTCCGGCCCCACCTCTTTTAAAATCAGGTGGCGGCTGTAGCGGTCCATCTGCTCGTCGGTGAAATTCATGCTGCGGACCTCATGCCGTCCGCCGTTGCTGCGAGTGCGCTGCTGGGCATTGATTCATTCCTTGGAAAAATCCTCTGTTCTCGGACGCAGCGCAGCCAGATCAGCCCCCGGCCATGAAGTAGAGCAGGTCAACCTCGTTGCTGTCGCCAACCACGGTGTGGTGATAGTCGCCACGATGGACTATCTCTCCGTCAATCTGCACCGCCACCATCTCCGGCGACAGCACCTGTTCCATCTCCAGCAGTCCGGCGACGGTCAGATGCGCGGCGTTAATGAAGCGCGGTTCTCCGTTCAGCCTGATTTCCATAATTTTTCTCCTCCAGAAAATTAATGGCGTGCATAGGCGTTTCTGTCCCTCCTCCTTCCGTATAATCACAGCTATTACACTGAGATATACTTTACTTACTACAATGCGGCAGGCGCGAAGTCAAGGGAAAAAAGCTGCCCCTGTATTTATCATTGCCAGCCTGTCGCAGCAATACAATTTACTATACTCTGAAGTAAAGTGGATTGCAATATTTGAACAGCCTTGCCTGCACGTGCTATTGCAGCACGGCGCGGGCCTTGAGCGGCTGCGCCGGACGGTTGTTCGGATGCCCCATAACTTCGCTGAACTGCTGGACTTGGGATGCGCAAAGCGTGCTCTGATTTTTCAGCACCAGCCAGAGCACGCCTTCCGTGCAGGGCGGCGTGGTCAATGAGCCGGAGAGGCGGTAATAGTCGCGGTTCTCCGGCAGCAGCTTCTCCGCCCGCACCTGCGCGGCCATGCCCACTTCTTCACCAATTTTTTTGGGCATCTGCCGCCAGAGTTTCTTCAGCTCAGGATTTGCCTCACCCAGATCGTAGACCACCGCCAGCACCGCAATCTGTCCGTCCGCAGAGACATGAACAAACTGCGCCTCCAGCGGAAACTGCTTGCCCTCGATCAGATGCTCACTCGGCGCATGAAAATGAATCTGCTTCAGCTCATAGGTCGTGCCGCCCGCCGTGAGGAAGGAGCCTGCGGAATAATCCGCCTGCGCCGTATGGCCGCTGTTCCGCATCTTGGTGACCAAGCCGGTGTAGTCAAATTTGAGCGGCTCCAGCTCCGCCTCAATCATGCCGCTCAGGTTCACCGGCGACTGATTCGCCCCTTGGCCGCAGAGCGCGTAGGCAGGATCAAGCGCAGCCCAATGCTCAGGGCCAGTTTCACCCGCATAGCTCCATTTTTCCTCAGCAGCTCCGGCAGTTCCAGCCAACAGTGTCAGCATCGCCGCAAGGGCGGGCAGCATTCTCTTCATAGTTTTTCTCCTACAGGGCCTTGTTGGCTTCCATGTGCAGGACAAGGTCCAGCATCCGGTTGGAATAGCCCCATTCGTTGTCGTACCAGCTCATCACCTTGACGCTGCTGCCCATGACGCGGGTGCAGAGGCCATCCACGATGGAGGAATGCGGATCGCCCTGAAAATCAATGGAAACTAACGGTTCCTCGCAGTAGCGCAGATAGCGGTTGGCTGCCTCCTGCAAGGCTTTGTTGACTTCGGCGGCGGTGGTTTCCTTCTCCACTTCCATCACTGCGTCAACCAGAGAAACATTGGGCGTGGGCACCCGCACCGCAAGGCCGTCGAATTTATTTTTCAGCTCCGGGATGACTAAAGCCACAGCCTGCGCCGCGCCGGTTTTAGTCGGCACCATAGAAAGCCCGGCAGCCCGTGCCCGGCGCAGGTCGGAGTGCGGAAAATCAAGCAGCCGCTGATCGCCGGTGTAGGCATGAACCGTGGTCATCAGGCCGCGTTTGATGCCGAAATTATCGAGAATCACCCGCGCCACCGGAGCGAGACAGTTGGTGGTGCAGGAGGCGTTGGAAACCACATGATGGCTGGTGGGATCGTACTCGTCCTCGTTCACGCCCATGACGATGGTTTTGACATCCGCGCCTTTGGCCGGGGCGGAGATGATCACCTTGGCCGCGCCTGCGTCAATATGAGCTTTGGCTGCGTCGCCGCTGCAAAAAAGGCCCGTGCATTCGAGCACGTATTGCGCACCTTGCGCAGCCCAAGGAATGTCCGCCGGACTGCGGTGATTGGTGACGGGAATTTCCCTGCCGTTATAGATGATGCAGCCTTCCCCGGCCTTGACCTCTGCGGCAAACACGCCCATGACTGAGTCGTATTTGAGCAGATGGGCGATGGTTTTCACGTCGGTAAGGTCGTTGATGCCAACCACCTCAATCTCTGCGAATTCTTTGCCGGTGCTGATGGCCCGGAAAATATTCCGCCCAATTCTGCCCAGCCCGTTGATGCCGATTTTAATGCTCATGGCTCCGCGCTCCTTTTTTTAGAGTTGTGCCTTCATGGCTGCCGGGAAATGATTACAGATCAGCCGCCCTGAAGTCAATCTTTTTTTATTTCAGGTTCAGGCGCTCAAACGGATTTCCCCAGCCGTCACCAAATGTTCTCGACCTGAAGCATCCAGTATAACATACCGCCCGTCCTCAGCAAGCCCTGCGCCGACCGCCGGAATTGCCCCATATTCCAGCCGCCTGCCACGCAGATAATCTAAACTGCGCCACGCGGCCAAGACTGCGGCCTTGTCTGCTTTGAGCCGCTCTGGTGCGGCCCGCAGCTCATTGACCAAAAGCGGCAGCAGCGCGGCAGGACTGACAACCGCGCCTGCTTCTGACAAGGTGATGATTTTATCGCGCAGCTCCGGCGGAAAATCCTCCGGCGGCGCGGCGATGTTGATGCCGACCCCGATCACGACAAATTCCGGCAGCCCGGCCCGCAGCGGCCCGCTTTCGGTGAGGATGCCGCCGAGCTTTCTGTCGGACAAATACAGATCATTCGGCCATTTGAGCTGCGGCTGCACGCCAGCGGCCCGGCGCAGCCCGGCGGCCAAGCTGACCCCGGCGGCCAAAGTCAGCAGGGGAAAATCCGCAGGCTCCAGCTCTGGCCGGAGAATGACGGAAAAATAGAGACCGCCGGGCGGCGAGCAGAACTGCTTGCTGCCGCGCCCGCGTCCGCCGATTTGCTGATCGGCATGAACCACCGTGCCGTGCTCCGCGCCTTGGCGGGCAAGGTCGAGAGCATGGCTGCTGGTGGAGCCGAGGACAGAAAAATGCAGCAGCCGCATCAGGCGATGGACGGCGGGCTGCTCAGTTTCATCGGCATGACAATGCCGAGAAAGCCGGGATCCGCCGCCGAACTGATCAAACAGGGGCTTTCGTCGGAATTGACCGAAGCGGAAATGGCATCGCCTTCCAGAACTGACAAGGCCTCAATAAAATAACGGCAGTTGAAGCCCATGCAGAGATCATGGCCGCTGTAGGTGATGTCAATCTCATCCCGCGCCGAGCCGAAGTCGGCGTTTTCCGAAGTCAGAATCAGACGGCTGCCTTGGGCCTCAAAGCGGATGGCGTGGAAAATGTCTTCGGTGAAGAGGTTGATCCGCTTCAGCGACTCCAAAAACTGGTTTTTGTTGATGAACATGCTGTTGTCCTGTGGCAACGAGCGCAGGATGTTCTCGAAATCCGGGAAATCGCCTTCCATCAGGCGGATGACAAGGACAGCGTTCTCGCTCTCCAGCACCAGCTTTTTCTGATCAACACCGACCCGGCAACTGTCCAATTCCTCACAGAATTTGCGCATCTGCTGCACGCCACGGCGCGGAATGAGGATGGACTGGCCCATATCCAGCCCAGCCATTCCTGCGGCCTCGCGGCTCATGATGCTCAGACGATGGCCGTCGGAAGTGACCATGCGCAGCACGGTTTTGCCGTTTTCCTCGCGTTTTTGCAGCAAGGCAGCGGTGAGGTTGTACATGTTCTCCCGGTCTGCGGCGATGGAAAAGCTGGTTTTGTCAATCAGATCGCAGAGGGCCTCAGCCTCAATGTCGGTCAGCGACTGCTCGTCGTAGTATTCAAACTGGGGAAATTCCTCGCTCAACATCCCGGCCAAGCGGTAGGTGCTGCTGCCCGCGCTGATCCGCACCCAGTTTTTTTCCTCCTCCTTAAAATTCACGGTTTCCGAGCGGGACTCGCGGGCCAGCTCGAAAAGTTTCTTCGCGGGCAGAGTCAGGCTGCCCTGCTCAAAAACCTCGGCGGAGACGGTCTGGCGCAAGCTGACCTCCAAATCAGTGCCGGTGAAGACCACCTCGTTGCTCCGCACCTCCAGCAGGACGTTGGAGAGAATGGCTAATGTGCCCTTTTTGCTGGCGATGTTCTGCTGCGCGCTGACTGCGTCCAGCAGGTCTTTCCGGGCGATGTTGAAATTGAACGGCATAACAAGAAACTCCTTTTATATAAAAAGACTTGTTGGTATTGGGGCTGTCAGTTTGTTGAAAACGCAGCCAAGGTATCGGATTTAAAGGGATTGACCTGTTGATAACTTGTGCAATTCTTTGTTGAAAACTGGCCCGTTGCCGCTGTGTTGAAAAGTTATCAACAAACTTTCAACAAGTTATTAACAAGTTTTCAACAGCCCCGCTGAAGAGGGAACTATACCAAGTTCAGGCCTGCCTGACGAACTTTT
The DNA here is from genome assembly GCF_048287415.1 of Candidatus Electronema sp. JM. Classification (NCBI taxonomy): domain Bacteria; kingdom Pseudomonadati; phylum Thermodesulfobacteriota; class Desulfobulbia; order Desulfobulbales; family Desulfobulbaceae; genus Candidatus Electronema; species Candidatus Electronema sp. JM. Next base: position 12,096 of record NZ_JBLWEN010000006.1, on the reverse strand, counting down.
AATTGCCCGGCGACCAAGGCGGCTGTTGCAATTCCGCCCGGATTGAGGTAACTCTGCGGAGAACTTAACCTCGCACGCCCATGCTCCATCTGATCAGCCTGAACTGCCGCTACACCCATTCCTGTCTGGCCCAATTCTGCCTGCGGGCCGAGCTGGAACGCCGCCTGCCGAAGCTGCCTGTCCGCCTCAGCCAGTTTACGCTCAATGATCCATATTACGCGACCTTGCTGCGGATCAGCGGCCAGCCTGCTCAGGCCCTGCTCTTCTCGGTTTATGTCTGGAATCATGCTTATATCCGCCGTCTGATCAGCGACTTGGCCCGCTTGCAGCCAGATTTGCCGATTATTCTCGGCGGGCCGCAGGCGGAGGCGATGATCAATCTTCCGCCTAACTGCACGGTTTTTCTGGGTGAGATTGAAGGCGCGGCGGAGGATTTTTTCCACGATGTGCGCCAAGGAAAGTTGCAGCCGCGTTATCAGGCCGCGCCCAGCCGCAGTTTTCCCTCGCCGTATCAGCAGGAAGATTTCAGCACGCATTTGAAAAACCGGCAGGTCTATTACGAATCCTCACGCGGCTGCCCGTATTCTTGCTCATATTGTTTGTCGTCTATTTCCAAAGGCGTGCGCCACAAGCCGCTGGAGCTGGTGCAAGAGGAGCTGCGCTGCCTGATTGCCGCAAAGCCGCTGATCATCAAATTTGTTGACCGCACCTTCAACGACAAGCCGGAACGAGCATTGGCGATTTGGGAATTTCTCTTAGCTGAGGCGGACGGCGTTCGCTTTCATTTCGAGATCGCGCCAGACCGTTTCACTGCGGAAATGTTTGCTCTGCTGGAAAAAATTCCTTGCGATCTCTTTCAGCTTGAAATTGGCATTCAGAGCTGCAATGAGCAGACATTGGCGGCAGTCAAGCGGCGCATGGATTTGCCGCAGGCGGAAGCGAACATCCGCCGTTTAGTCGCGTTAAATACAATTCACATTCACGCTGATCTGATTCTTGGCTTGCCTTTTGAAGACGCGGCCAGCTTCCGTGAATCGTTCAACCGGATTTTCCGCTGCCGCCCGCATCACGTTCAACTCGGCCTGCTCAAAGTGCTGCCGGGCACGGAAATGCAGGCGCGGGCGGCGGAATTCGGCCTGCTCCACTGCGCCGAGCCGCCCTATGAGGTATTGGCCACGCGCTGGCTGCCGCATGAAGAACTGCTCGATTTGTATGAATTTTGCGAATGCGCCGAGGCGTTTCACAACAATCGCTTTTTTCCCTCGCTTTGGGCGTATCTGCTTCAGCGCGGCGAGGAGCCATCAGCATTTTTTCGCAGCTTGCTCGAACTCTGCCGCCAGCGCGGTTTTTTCCAGCTGGCGCAGACGCAGGCCCTGATGAGCAGCCTGCTGGCCGAGCTGGCCCGGCAGCGCGGCGACGGCCCGCTGCTGCTGGAGCTGCTCCGCTACGACTGGCTGCGCTGCGGCCATCGTTTCCTGCCGGAAGAGCTGGCAATTACGCCGCCTGCCGCCCTGCGCGACCGTCTGCGCCAGACCTTGCCGGAGGCAATTGAGGGCTTGTTCAGCAGCAGGACGCGGACAGAATTTCTCAAACAAACTAATCTGCTGGAGCTGTCCGCCGAGGTGATGGCGGTTCTTGGTTTGGGCGAAAGGGCGGGCATTGTTGCCCTGCTGCTGGAGCAGACGGGCGGGGTGCTGAAACATTGCCGGGCGGTTGTGTTGTAGGGGGAAGAAAAAGCTGCTGAAAGAAGGTGAAGAAAATGGCATCGAATGATTTAGAGATTATCAAGAAAATAGAGAAAATTCTGGGAGTTCAGCTATCAAGAGTCGAAGAGTTATGGATTGATCAACTTGGCTATTTTGCTGATAAAAACAATAAGGTTACCGGCCTAGGTCTGAGCGAATCCGGTCTCGGCAAAACAAGTATGAACTTTTCTTTTCTCAGAAACCTTGATCAGCTACAAGCACTCTATCTAAGTGACAATCAGTTTAGCGATATTTCCTTTCTTAAAAATCTCAATCAGCTACGAAGGCTCTATTTAAATAACAACGAAATCGGCAACATTTCCGCTCTCAAAGACCTGCATCAGATAGAGATGCTCGATTTAAGTAATAATCAGATTAGTGATATTTCCGCTCTCAAAGACATGAGTCAGCTTCAGTGGATCGATTTACGTTATAATCAGCTTGTTAGCTTGCCGAAATGGATTACAGAGCTGCCTCCTGAGATTGTGTATTCTGATCGCTTATTGGGGCTGGACAAGATCAACGTAGGCGGTAATCCCCTGACTCATCCCCCACCAGAAATCATCAAACAAGGCCGTGAAGCCATCCGCGCTTATTTCCGCTCCTTTGAAAAAGACGAAAAAGTGACGCTGCGCGAGGCTAAAGTGCTGCTGGTTGGCGACGGAAAGGCCGGAAAGACTTCCCTGCTCAAGCGGCTCCAAGGCTTGCCCTTTGATGAGCATGAATCCCAGACGCACGGCATCAATGTCCAGCCACTTTTAGGCAGCGAAATAGCAGGCTTTGCAAATCCTGACGAAGACTGCCGCCTGCATTTTTGGGATTTCGGCGGCCAAGAGATCATGCACGCCTCGCACCGCTTCTTCATGAGCAGCCGCTCGCTTTATATTCTCGTGTTAGACAGCCGCGACGACACCGGCAGATGTCATTGGCGATGGCTCCGTCACATCGAGAAATACGGCGACAAGCCGCCGTGCATCGTGGCCATGAACAAGATGGATGCAAATCCGTCTTACAACATCGAGCAGAAGAGCATCAATTCCCGCTTTCCTGCAATAGAAAACCGCTTCTTCCAAATCTCCTGCAAAAGCAATGACGGCGTGCCGGAATTAGTGCGCAGCATGGCCGCGTCTGTTCCAAAAACGCCGCTGTACGGCTTGGTGATCAGCAAAGCGTGGCTGATGATCAGAAAGCGACTGGAAACAGCGACCGAAGCGCAGAATTACATCAGCCGCGAGCAGTTCCTTGCCATCTGCAAAGAACACGGCGTGGAGGATGAGGAAAGCCGGATGACGCTGCTGAAGCTGCTCAATGATCTCGGCACGGTGCTCTTTTTTGAAAAGCTGAAACTTGCCGACATCTATGTCCTTGATCCGCATTGGGTGACGGTCGGTGTGTATAAAATCATCAATTCGGCAAAGACCAAAGATGGCCTTTTGCGCGAGGAGGATTTGGAGTATATCCTCAATCAGGAGCCAGTCCGTTCTGATGAATATGACCCAGCCAAAAAAGCATTTGCTTACACGGTGCGGGAGCAGGAATATCTTGTCCGCATCATGGAGGAATTTGAGCTGTGCTACCGCTATGACAAGCACCTGCACATCCTGCCCAGCCAGCTGCCCAAAGAGCCGGAACAGGAGCCGGAGCTGCGCGGCGGCAATCTGCTCCGCTTCATCATGGAATATGACTTCCTGCCGTCATCGCTTTTCCCGCGCCTCATGGTCCGCCTGAAAGAAGATATTCCAGATCGACGGCAGCAGTGGCGGCACGGGATGTATCTGGAAAACAAGCAATTCGGTGTGCAGGCAATTGTCAGAATGGAGGAGCAAAGCAGCAGAATCACCATCAGCATTCAAGGCGGGCCGCACGACAAGCAGCGGTATTTGTGCGTGATTCGGCACCACATTGCAGGTCTTGGCTTTCAGGAGCTGAAACCGAAAGAGCTGGTGCCGCTGCAACAACATCAGCATGATGATCCTGAATATTTTGTGGAATATCAGGAATTGCTCGGTTATGAACGGGCCGGAAGGAATGAGTATTTTCACGGAAAGTCAGGCAGGGCGTTTTCTGTCTCTGAATTATTGGACAGCGTGGTCAGCAAATATGAACGCATTAAGGAGGGAAACAACATCATGATTCATCTGGAAAATATCGGTAATCCGCAGGTTACGCAGACGAACAGCCAGCAGCAATCCCAGCATCAGCAGCAGTCGGCCAATCTGCTTAAAGAGGCGCAAGGGCTGTTCCGCAATCTGAAAGAGGATATCATTGCGGAGGCGGATATTGAATTCGATGATGCCAAGGAGAAAAAGCGGGTTGAAAATGAATTGGCCAAGACGGAAAAGGCTCTTGCCGAAGCGGAACGCGCAGCCGCAGCAGGAAAGGAGCCAGATGCCGCTGCGAAAAGCCGCTTGGAGGAATTCTTCACCAATCTTGCTGACAAGAGTTCCCGCCTCGGCAAATTGCTGGAATCTGTTGACCAAGGCGCGGAGAAAGTGCGGAAATTGGCCCGCACCTACAACAAGATTGCTGAGAATATCGGCCTGCCTTCGGTGCCGCCGCTGCTTTTGGGCAAGGAGTAGGGGCGTTTCGCGAAACGCCCCTGCTTTATTTGCTCCCAACGTTGCTGATTGCAACTGCTGATCAGTCATTCATATTTGGTTCCTGATGAAAAGAAAAAAGATATATGCTGGCTTGGCATTATTTGGGATTTTGGCCTGCATCTTTATGGCTGCCGCCAACATTCTGATCAGCAGCTATGAAAAATACACATTTAACAGCGTCAGCGAGCTGAAACCGGTGCATTGCGCCATTCTTCTCGGCACCTCTAAATGGCTGAAGGGCGGAAAGCGCAACCTGTATTATCAATACAGAATCGTTGCGGCGGCGGAGTTGTACAACAGTGGCAAATGTAAAAAAATCATCGTGTCAGGAGACAACGGCACGATGCAGTACAACGAGCCGATGACCATGAAGCGAGATCTGGTGAAAATGGGCGTGAAATGGGATGACGTGATCTGTGATTATGCCGGTTTCCGAACTTTGGATTCGATCATTCGTTTTAAAGAAATTTTTGGTCAGAAAGATGGAATCGTTGTTTCGCAGAAATTTCACAATACCAGAGCAGTCTATATCGGCAGGTCGTATGGCATTGAGCTGTCAGGGTTGAATGCGCGAGATGTGAACGTATATTACGGATTTAAGACCAAAATCAGGGAGATTTTTTCCAAAACAATGTGCCTGCTTGATGTGCATCTTTTCTATACTCAGCCGAGATTTCTTGGCGAACAAATTATTATTTAATACGCAGTTGAATTCCAAAAGGTGCCCCCGGCAGGGCCTTGGTTTATTTTTTGAATTATCTCTTTGTGTTGCCTGATCAGTTGGCGGGCAGCATTTTTTACAATGTTCGTTTATACACAGGAATGGCTTGCAATCATCCAATAATGCAGGGTAGAATTTGACTTCTGCCACGTTGTGGTTTGTAACCGCTATCCTTTTTTTCAGAAAAAAATTAGCTGCAAGGCATGGAGGCTCATATGCCAGAAATGACCGATGAACGAGTGCGGGCGCATTTAACCCACGAAGAAGACCTTTCTTTGCTGCATGAGGTCAGCATGAAGACCGCAGGGGTTTCGCGGCTGGAGATGTGCATTCAGTGCGGGAGCTGCGGCGGCTCCTGCCCGTCTGAAATGGACATGGATCACACGCCGCGCACGCTGTTCGCCATGCTGCGGGCCGGAATGCGCGACGAGGTGCTGCAAAGCAACACGCCGTGGGTCTGCGTCTCCTGCTATCATTGCGTGGTGCGCTGCCCGCAGAATGTGCATATCACGGACGTGATGTACACCCTGAAGGCGATGGCCATCCGCGAAAAGAAATACCGCGATGCTGCTGCGCCCGATTTTGCCGAAACCTTTGTGAAAATGGTGGAAAAATATGGCCGCAGCTATGAATTCGGGCTGGCGAGCAGACATTATCTCAAGCACGCGCCGCTGCGCATGGTCAGCATGGCGGCAATGGGCTTGGGCATGTTGAAAAAAGGACGGATCAGCATGAAGCCGAGAACGATCAAGGGAATGGAGCAGCTGACAGCCATTCTCAACAAAGCCAAGGAGATGGAGCTGGCCGCATGAGCACCTACACCTTTTATCCCGGCTGCGCTATGGAGAGCAACGCCAAGGCGTATTATCTCTCCTTGATGGAAGTCGCCAAGCCGCTGGGCATTGATCTTCAGGAAATTGAGGACTGGAACTGCTGCGGCGCGACCGAATATGTGGGCATGAACTTGATTCCGGCCTATTCGCTGATTGCCCGCAACTTGGCTTTGGCCGCCAAGATGGGCAACAAGACCGTCTGTTCTGCTTGTTCAGCCTGTTATCTTAATTTAGCCAAGGCTGATTATTACATGGCCGAACGTCCCTCGTTGGGCGCGGCAGTCAACGAGGCCTTGACCGCAGGCGGCCTGCGCTATCAGCCAGGAGCCTTGGATGTCCGTCATTTTCTCGACATCCTCATCAACGATGTTGGTTTGGACAAATTACGAGCGAACGTCGTCAGGCCGCTGAAAGGATTGCGCGTGGCTCCGTACATGGGCTGCATGATTCCTCGGCCTGATTACTCCAACCGCTGGTCAGACGCGGAACATCCTGTGGAATTGGAAGAGGTGCTGCGGGCGATTGGCGCGGAAGTGGTGGAATTTCCCGGCGCAGCCACCTGCTGCGGCGGCCACATGACGCAGATCGGGCCGGAAACCGCCTATGAGCTGATCCGCCGCCTGATTTCTTCAGCGGAAGCCGCTCAGGCGGACATCATGGTGACGGTCTGTCCGATGTGCCAGATGAATGTGGATGCCTATCAAAGCGAAACCAACCGGCATTTCGGCACGAATTATGAAATGCCCATCGTCTTTTTCACCCAGTTGGTCGGCTTGGCCTTAGGGTTTGCGCCGGACAAACTTGGTTTCGGCACTGAAATCACCAGCGCGGAAAAAGCCTTGGCGCGGATCGGCATGGACATTCCTCAATCTGCCGAGGAGGGCGGGCCGCGTAAAAAACAGGAGGGGCTGCCTATGCCGCCTTGTCTGCGGAAAAATGTCAAAGGTGCTGCGGAGGAGGCGAAAGCATGAGCGCGAACAACAGCAAACCCAAAGTCGGGGTGTTCATCTGCCATTGCGGCACGAACATCTCCCACACCGTGGATGTGGAGCAGGTGCGCGACTGGGTGATGGAAAAGCTGGGCGCGGAAGGCGTGGTCATCGCCCGTGACTACAAATTCATGTGCTCCAGCCAAGGGCAGGAGCTGATTGAAAAGGACATCAAGGAGCTGGGCTTGGAGCGGGTGGTGGTCGCGGCCTGCTCGCAGCATCTGCATGAGATGACTTTCCGCAATGCGGGCAAGCGGGCCGGGCTGAATCCCTATCTCACCAAATTGGCCTCAATCCGCGAGCAAGTTGCTTGGGTGCATGAGGACCGGGCTGCCGCCACGGAAAAAGCCAAGGCAGTGGTGGCCGGAGCGGTGCAGCGGGTGGTGAAAAATCAGCCGCTGGAGGAAATTGAGGTGCCGATTCATCCCGACACCTTGGTGGTGGGCGGCGGCATTGCGGGCATTCAGGCAGCCTTGGAAATCGCCAACGCGGGCTACAAGGTCTATCTGGTGGAGCGGGAGCCGTCCATCGGCGGCCACATGGCCCAGTTTGACAAAACTTTTCCCACCTTGGACTGCGCGGCCTGCATCCTCACCCCGCGCATGTTCGAGACCGGAATGCACCCGAACATCGAGCTGCTGACTTGGAGCGAAGTGACGCAGGTGGCTGGCTATGTTGGCAATTTCAAGGTCACAGTCAAGAAAAAGCCGCGCCACGTCAATGAGGCTCTGTGCACCGGCTGCGGCGCCTGCATGGAGAAATGCCCGAAGAAGGTGCTGGATCAAGTCTTTGAGGCGGGAATAGGCTACCGCAAGGCGATTTACACCAATTCGGCCCAGGCCATGCCGAAATTTCCGGTCATTGACACCGCCAACTGCAATTTCTTTCAGAAAGGCACCTGCAAGGTCTGCGAGAAAACCTGCCCGACCAAGGCCATTGATTACGAGCAGAAAGAGGAGCTGCTGACCATTGCTGTCGGCAACATCATCTTGGCCACCGGCTATGATTTGTTTGATGCCCGCCGGGTCAGCAATTACGGCTACGGGCGGCTGGCCAATGTCTTCACCAGCATCGAGTTTGAGCGGATGTGCAATGCCGCCGGGCCGACCTCCGGCAAGATTGTTCTGCGTGACGGGCAAACCCAGCCCAAGACTGTCGGCATCGTCCACTGCGTCGGCTCCCGCGACCGCAATTACAACAACTACTGCTCCAACATCTGCTGTATGCAGAGCCTCAAGTTCGCTCATCTTGTCAAAGAGCGCACCGGCGCAACAGTCTATGAATTCTACATTGACATGCGCACGCCGATGAAATCCTATGATGAATTTTATCAGCGGGTTTTGGAGGAAGGCACCTTGTTCGTGCGCGGCAAGGTGGCGCAAGTGACTGATGCCGCCCGCAATGCGCAGGAAGAAGGCAAGCTGATCATTCAGGTGGAAGACACCTTAATCGGCAAGCAGCGGCGCATTCCTGTGGACATGGTGCTGCTGTCCATCGGGATGCAGCCCCGCCACGACGCGAAAGAGGTGGGCAGGCTCTTCGGCATCGGCTGCTCGACAGACGGCTGGTTCACCGAGAAGCACGCCAAGCTCGACCCGGTGGCCACGATGACCGAAGGCGTGCTGGTCGCGGGCACGGCAAGCGGGCCGAAGGACATCCCAGCTTCCGTGTCCCAAGGCAGCGCCGCCGCCGCCCGCGTGCTCAACCTGATCATGCGCCAGAAGATCGCCTTGGAGCCGATCAAAGCGGTGATCAGCCCGTGGCAATGCTCCGGCTGCCGCATCTGCAACGGCCTCTGCCCCTTCAACGCCATTTCGTTCAAAGCGGAGCACAATGTCAGCGAAATCAACCCGGCCCTCTGCCAAGGCTGCGGCGCCTGCGTGGCCGCCTGTCCGGCAGGGGCGATCAGAAGCCCCGGCTTCAGCAACGAGCAGATATTCGCCCAGATTGACGGCCTGCTCAGGAATTTCAGCGCGGCTGCGGCATAAGAGGAGAGAAAAGAATGAGCGAACACTTTGAACCGGTGATCATCGGTTTTACCTGCAACTGGTGTTCCTACCGGGCCGCTGATCTGGCGGGCACAACCCGGCTGAAATACGCCCCCAACGTCCGCTTGGTGCGGCTGATGTGCTCAGGCCGCATTGATCCGACCTTTGTCATGAAAGCCCTGTCAAGCGGCGCGGACGGCGTGCTGATCACCGGCTGTCATCCGGGCGAATGCCATTACATCAAGCAGAATTACAAGGCCCTGCGCCGACATCTGCTCCTTCAGCGGCTGCTCAAAGGATTGGGCATCGCCCCGGAGCGCATCCGGTTAGTTTGGGTGAGCGCCGCCGAAGGCACGAAATGGGCCAGCACGATCAACAGCTTTGTCGAGGAAATACGTGCCTTGGGACCGCTGGGCTGGCAGAAGAAGCTGGCCGCTGACTCCAAGCAGGACGTTGCGCAGGAGGTGCAAGCATGAGCAAGCCGAAATTTGCAATGTACTGGTCTGGTTCTTGCGGCGGCTGCGAGATTGCGGTCATCAACATTCATGAAAAAATTCTGGATGTGGACGCAAACTTCGAGATCGCCTTCTGGCCGGTGGCGATGGATGCCAAGGTGAAAGATGTGGAGGCACTGGCGGACGGTGAAATCCTGCTCACGCTGTGGAACGGCTCCATCCGCAATGTGGAGAATGAGCACATGGCCCATCTGCTGCGGCGCAAGTCCAAGCTGCTGGTCTCGTTCGGCTCCTGCGCCACCGAGGGCTGCGTGCCCGGCCTGGCCAATCTGGCACCGCTGCATGAGATCATTGACACGGCCTACACCACTTTGACCACAGACAATCCGAGCAATATCCGCCCGCAGGCTGTGACCAAAGTGCCGGAAGGCGAAATCAGCATTCCGATGCTGACGGAGCGGGTGCATACTTTGGCTCAAGTGGTGGATGTGGATTACTTCATGCCCGGCTGCCCGCCGGAGAGCCATCAGATTGCGGCGGTGATTGATTTAGTCATTCAAGTCTTGCAGGGCAAGGCCGAGCTGCCGCCCAAGGGCGCGGTGATCGGCGCGGGCAAATCCACGGTCTGCGAGGAATGCCCGCGCACGCGCAATGTCAAGAGCATCAAAGCCTTCCGCCGCATTCAGGATGTCGCGCCGTTAGACCCGGAGCTGTGCATCTTGGAGCAGGGCATTCCTTGCAATGGCCCGGCCACCCGCAGCGGCTGCGATGCCCGCTGTCCGCGTGTGGGAGCGCAGTGCATCGGCTGCTACGGCCCGGCAGAAGGCGTGGCGGATTACGGCGCGCGCCTGCTGACCGCCTTCGCCTCGGTGATCGACGCGGACGAGCCGGAGGAGATCGGGCGCATTCTCGACGGCATCCCTGATCCAGCTGGGCAATTCTATCGCTTCAACCTGGCCGATTCGCTCTTCCGGGCGGGCGCGGCAGCATTCAAGAATCAGGAGGCATAGGCATGGAACGCATCACCATTGATCCCATCACCCGTCTGGAAGGGCACGGCAAGATTGACATCTTCTTGGACGCGAACGGCGATGTCGCCAACTCCTATTTCCAGATTCCTGAGCTGCGCGGCTTTGAACGCTTCTGCGTGGGCAGGCCAGTGGAGGAAATGCCGCTGCTCACCAACCGCATCTGCGGTGTCTGCCCGGAGGCGCACCACATGGCCAGCGCCAAGGCAGGCGATGCGGTCTATCAGGTTGACCCGCCGCGCACGGCCAAGCTGCTGCGCGAGCTGCTCTACATGGCCTTCTACTGCACCGACCACACCACCCACTTCTACGCCTTGGGCGGGCCGGATTTCATTGTCGGGCCAGATGCGCCGGTGTCCGAGCGCAACATCCTCGGCGTGATCCGCAAGGTTGGGCTGGAAATCGGCGGCAAGGTCATCCAGATGCGCAAATACGGCCATCAGACAGTGGAGATGATCGGCGGCCGCAAAGTGCATCCGGCCACCGCCATACCCGGCGGCATAACCAAAATCCTCAGCGAGGCCGAGCGCAAAGAAATAGAAGCGATGGGCCGCTGGGCGATTGACTTTGCTCAGTTCAGCCTACAAGCCTTTAACGATATTGTCTTGGCCAACAAGACTTATCTTGATCTGATAGTCGGCGACATCTACTGCCACAAGACCTACTACATGGGCTTGGTGGATGCCAAGAACAAGGTCAACTTCTATGACGGCAAGGTGCGAGTAGTTGATCCCGACGGCAAGGAATATTGCAAATACGAGCCGAAGGACTACATGCGGCATATTGCCGAGCACGTTGAGCCGTGGACGTATTTGAAGTTCCCGTATCTAAAGAATGTGGGCTGGAAGGGCTTTGTGGACGGCAAGGACAGCGGCGTGTATATGGCGACTCCACTTTCCCGCCTGAATGCTGCTGACGGCATGGCCACGCCGCTGGCGCAGGAGCACTACGAGAGGATGTACGCCACGCTGGGCGGTAAGCCGGTGCATCAGCGGCTTGCCATTCATTGGGCGCGGCTGATTGAGCTGCTCTATGCCGCCGAACGCTGGGTGGAGTTAGTCACGGACAAGGACATCACCTCGCCGGATGTGCACCGCAAGCCCACCGCTATTCCCACTGAGGGCGTGGGCATCGTCGAGGCACCGCGCGGCACGCTCACCCATCATTACTGGACCGACGAGAAGGGCCTGCTGACCAAGGTTAACCTCATCGTGGGTACCACCAACAATTACGCGCCGATTCAGATGAGCACCAAGAAAGCGGCCCAGAATCTGATCAAGGGCGGCAAGGTCAGTGAAGGGCTGCTGAACATGGTGGAAATGGCCTTCCGCGCCTACGATCCCTGCTTCGGCTGCGCCACCCACTCGCTGCCCGGCCAGATGCCGCTGGAAGTGCGCCTGCACAACCAGCACGGCGAGCTGGTGGATGTGATCAAGCAGTTTGTGGAGTGACAAGAGGTTGCCGATTGGGGCGGGTGCGTTCCTGCCTCAGTCGGCAACTCATTCCCCCGCCTTGACTGTCGCTGGTTGAATAATTTTACTCCTGTCATAAGTGTTTCAGGTTTCTGTTGTTGCGGCGTGCGCCATCAGGTGCGGCGTAACGAAAATCTGAAATACTATAGCTGAAGCACTATAAAATGACACCATACTGAACCACACAAAACAGATGGCCTATTCAATAGATTTTCGTCGGAAGGTTTTGGAGATTAAAGAGCGGGATGGCCTGAGTTTGGAGGAG
>NZ_JBLWEN010000005.1:0-16094 GCF_048287415.1 Candidatus Electronema sp. JM | reverse complement strand
CCTCTGATTTTTCTTCCTGCCGACATAGCTCCAGAATTCATCAGCCTCCGCATCTGTTTTTATTTCAATCTCAATGCTGTCCGCTTGCGGCATGAAATACGGATTCACTTCGGCAGGAGTTTTTTTTCAGCTCGGAAATCACAGTATTCTTCGAAATGCCGAGATTTCTTCCTATGTCTCTGATGCCGCTGTTGTTCAGAGTCTGGGTCTCAATCTGTTCCTTCACTCCGGGTTTCCATGCTTTATAGCTGTATTCATTCTGAAAACTTCTTTCGCATTCATTGCAGCGGTAACGCTGGGTTCCGTTTTCACTCCGCCCGTTCCTCACAAGATCATCGGCTCCGCAGTGCCGACATCTGATTTCGATATACTGTTTCATAATGACTAAATAATATATCGAAGGAAAGGCTATATATCAACGGATTTGACCCGCCACCATCTATACTTCTCGAAAACGGCAATGCTTTGATGACTAATGCCGACATTTTTTCCTTAATGTTAAATTGAGCCTTTCGATATGACTTATTTTTCCGCTTCCTTTATCGACAGTTCTGCTCCTGTCAGCCGGAAATGCTTTTGCGTAAGATGCCAGGCCATCCGTAAAAAATATTCCGTTTTTTGATCAGTCTTCAGAAAGGGAGTCCAACAGGGCGGCAGCTACGGCATCATCTTTTTTTTCGACATGACATCCGACTATAAGACATGTTCTCCCCTTGACAGAAAGCCATATCTATGTTCTGTTCTCTTTATTTTCCGACAAATATCCACATTTCGTCGGCCTCTATGAATATTTTCCCTTTTCGTGACATCTGAAAAACCTGCTTTCTGACTTCACCGCGTTTTTTTAACATAGTCCTGAAGCCATATTTTTGAGATTAAGATTGCTCCTGCAATTACTACCATGGATATCTTCCTCAAGAGGAATCCTGTTAGCTGTCAGTCATTCCGCATCAGCAACTCCGCATCAGCAACTTTTCTTCTTTCTGGTTTTTCAACAAATTGACGCGATCGTTCCTTGCATGAAAATTTCTCCTTTCCATTTGGGTGGTGGGCTAAACCAGTTGAAAGGTACGGCCTGTTTCTTTGATAACAGATAGTTATCGCTTGCTGTCAACGGATTTTACCCACTACCGAAGATAGGGCCGTGAATGGGCTGCCGCCGCTTCCCAAACAGCCCAACTGGACAGCACTTGTGAGATTATCTCGCAAGCGTTATCCAGTTTGAGCCGCACAGCCCAAACTGGCGGTGCACCGTTACGCTGACTCAGTATCAGCGATACCGACGCTCATAGCGTTCGTCATGACCTTCTCTGTGTTCGCCGCCTTCCCGGTATTCCCCGCGATGCTCACGGGCTTCATGCCGCTCATCCTCATGATCATCCCAATGCCTGACACATCCGGTTCCGGTTAACGCTGCTGCAAGCAAGACTGCGCCGGTCAATGCGGTGATGATTCGTTTCATAGCCATTCCCTCCTTTCAGTTCATGATGCGCTCATTCAAGTGACGAGCTGGGTTGTATTTTCATACTATCAGAGGCAAGATGAATGGAAGATGAATATTTCTTTGGAGTTTTTCTTTGCCTTGTCTATTGACAAAAAGCCCCGTGTTCTCTACGATGCGATGCCTGTCAGGCAAGCGTCACGCTTATGCTGCGCAATTGCCCCCTGAGCACCCTTCCAGCCAAGAGGAGAAATTCTTGCGAGTGCCATCAATAGCCTCAAAAAGCCGCAAGAAAAACGCTCCAACGCAGCTCAGGGCGGAAAAGCAGTTGCAAGCCTCGCCGGAACAGCTATACTGTCCCCTGTTTCCTAAAATAATCAATTTTCCGGCGGCAGTCCGGCGGCTTTGCCGCCTTGGGCTGCTGCTGTCAGCCAGAAGGTCTGTCAGATGAGCGCGCAAACTGTATCTTTCCCCGGCCAGCCTGTTCCTGCAAGCTGGCTCAGTGATTTTGACAAATACCTGATCGGCGAAGGCACGCACGAGCGGGCCTATGAAAAAATGGGGGCGCATCTCGTCTCCTTCGACGGCCAGGAGGGCATCGCCTTTGCTGTCTGGGCACCGAACGCCCGTCAAGTCAGCCTGATCGGCGAGTTCAACGGCTGGGACGGCCGGCAGCATCCGATGCACTCCAGCGACTCCGGCATCTGGAGCTTGTTTGTTCCGGGGCTGAAGGAGCACACGGTTTACAAATACCGCATCACCACGCAGCGGGACGAGCAGTTCGACAAGTCCGACCCCTACGGCTTCTCGATGGAGCTGCGGCCTTCCACTGGCTCTGTCGCTGTGCAACTTGACAGCTACCAGTGGAACGATGCCGAATGGATTCAGCAGCGGGCGCAGCGGCAATCGCTCAACAGCCCAATTTCAATTTACGAAGCGCATCTCGGCTCGTGGCGGCGCAAGCCGGATGAAAAATACGGCAGCCGCTGGCTGACCTACCGCGAGCTGGCTGATGAGCTGATTCCCTACGTCAAGGAGCTGGGCTTCACCCACATTGAGCTGCTGCCGATCGCTGAGTATCCTTTTGACGGCTCCTGGGGCTATCAGGTTTTAGGCTTCTTCGCTCCGACCAGCCGTTTCGGCACGCCGCAGGATTTCATGTATTTTGTCGATCAATGCCACCAGCAAGGCATCGGCGTGATCCTCGACTGGGTGCCCGCGCATTTCCCCAAAGACGGCGCGGGCCTCAACTATTTCGACGGCACCCATCTCTACGCCCACGCTGATCCCCGTCAGGGCGAGCATCAAGACTGGGGCACGATGATTTTCAACTACGGGCGGAACGAGGTGCGTTCTTTCCTCATCTCTAACGCCCTGTTCTGGATTGACAAGTACCATATTGACGGCCTGCGCGTGGACGCGGTGGCCTCGATGCTCTATCTGGATTATTCCCGCAAGGAAGGCGAGTGGCTGCCCAACGAGCACGGCGGCAGGGAGAACTTGGCGGCGATCAGTTTCCTGCGCAAGGCCAACGAGGTGTTGCATGGCCTCTTTCCCGGCGTGCTGACCATCGCTGAAGAATCCACCTCGTGGCCGATGGTCTCGCGCCCGACGTGGCTGGGCGGTCTCGGCTTCAGCCTGAAATGGAACATGGGCTGGATGCACGACACGCTCTCCTACATGAGCCACGACCCGATCCACCGCAAGTTCCACCACAACGAGCTGACCTTCGGGATGCTCTACGCCTTTCACGAGAACTTCATCCTGCCGCTCTCGCACGACGAGGTGGTGCATGGCAAGGGTTCCTTGGCCGGCAAAATGCCTGGCGACGACTGGCAGAAGTTCGCCAATCTTCGCGCCTATCTCGGCTTCATGTGGACCTACTCCGGCAAAAAGCTGCTCTTCATGGGCTGCGAGTTCGGCCAGTGGCAGGAATGGAACCATGACACCGGCCTGGAGTGGTGCGCCTTGGAAGCGGAGAACCATCAGGGAATGCAGCGTTTTGTCCGCGATTTGAACAGAATTTACGCTGTCGAGCCTGCCCTGCATGAGAACGACTATGACTGGCAGGGCTTCTCGTGGATCAACGCCAACGACTCGGACAACTCGGTCTTCTCCTTCATCCGGCGGGCGAAAGACAGCGGCGACATGCTGGTGACGGTCTGCAACTTCACCCCGATCGTCCGGGAAAAGTATCGCATCGGCGTGCCCAAAAGTGGCCAATGGCGCGAGCTGATCAACAGCGACCTGGAATGCTATTGGGGCAGCGGTCTCAGCAACGGCACGGTCAGCGCATTGCCGGAACCGGCCTTCGGCTTCGAACAGTCCTTGGAGCTGACTCTGCCGCCGCTGTCTGTTCTGATCCTGAAGCCCGCCTGAGGGCAATATTCCAGCTCCCGCCGCCTGTAACTTGACTTTTCAAAAAAAACAAACGCAACTGAGGGATTCTGATATGAAATCAAACCGCACCGCTCTTCTCATTGCCGCCGGCATACTGGCCTATATATCTTTGGCAGGGTATCACAGCCATCTAAAAAATAAGTATGCCGGTGCGGCTGCGCAGCAGCATCAGTCCGCCGGAGCAAAAGAACATAGCGCAGTCAAACAAAGCGAAAGCGGCCAAATACAGAATGAGCTGATGGCAGCCAAAGACGAAGAGCAGCGGCTGCGTAACGAACTGGAAGCGACTCGATCCCTGTTGCAACAAGAGAAAACGCAGCAAGGTCAGCTCGAGGGGCAGATGGAAGCGGCCACGACCGTTGCGGCCCAGCAGCAGGCGCAGGTGCAGGCTTTGCAAGAGCAGCTTCAGCAGGCAAATGCCAAGATGGAATCGCTCACGCAAAGTGAGAATGCCGCCAGCAGCCAGCTTTTGGAAAAATTGAAGCAGAGCGAGGACCGCTTGGCCCGCGCGCAGGCGGAAATTGCTGACTTGGGGCAGATGAAGCAGAATTTGTCCGCTGAACTGGAGCAGACGCGGACAGCGCGGCAGGAGCAGGCTGCGGCGGAGCTGGAGGCGGCGCACCGCGAGCTGGCGCAGCTCAAAGGCGAATTTGCCAAGATTGAGCAGAGCAGGCAGGAGCTGGCCGCCCAGCTTGAACAGGCCAAGGCGGGCTATGCGCAGCAGCAGGCTGAGGCTGCAAGCCGGATTGACGAGCTGACCCGGCAGGCCGATGCGGCAGAGGCGGAGCTGGCCACGCTGCATGAGGCCCAGCGCAAGACGGAGCTGAAAGCTGAAGCTCTGATGCAGTACGGCAAGACGCAGGAGGAAAAATTGGCTCCGGTTGAGCAGCGGGCGGCGGATTTGCAAAAGCAGGCCGCTGCCGCGCAGGAGCAGATTGATCTCCAAAACAAAAAGGTGAAAGACGCTGAGGCGAAAATCATCTCGTTGCAAGCAGCCTTGGAAAAAGCTGAGGTGGCTAAAGCTGCTGCTGAGAAACGGGCTGCCGAGGTCAGCAAGAACGATGACGCGCAAAAGGCGGTGGTGAATGAGCAGCAGGCCAAGCTGGGAAATCAAAAGGCCTTGCTGGTGGAAAGCGCAGCCAAGATTGCCGAGCTGGAGAAATCGCTCAAAGATGCGCAGCTGAAAGCTGAGGCCATGCTTCAGTATGGCAAGAGCAAGGAGCAGCAGGCCGCGCCGTCGGAGCAGCAGATCACTGCGTTGCAGAGTCAGTTAAACGCGAAACAGAAAGAGCTGGATGGAGCGAAGAAGCAGCTTACTGAGGCTGAGGCCAGCGGCAAAGAGTTAGTCACGCAGGTTGCGGGCCTGAGCGAAGCGAAAATAGTTCAGGAAAAAGAACGTCAGCAGCTGACGCAGCAGGTAGAGCAGAAAACTGCTGCCGCTGCGGCGTTGGAAAAACAGCTTGCCGAGACCAAGACTGCGCTGAAAACCGCTGAGGAATCCTTAGCTGCGGCGCAGGCCAAGACGCAGGAATTGCAGCAGGGCTTGACTGGCAAGGGCGAGGAGCTGACTGTTCTGAAGGCGGAGGCGGAAAAGCTCCAGGCAGAGCTGGCGGAAAAGAACAAGCAAGCTGAGACCCTGAATGCCAACTTGGCTAATCTGTCGGCGGAAAGAGATAAATTGACCGCCGAGCTGACAGCGGCGGCAGAGAAACAGGCGGCTGCGGACAAACAGATCGAAGAGAAAACTGCGGCCCTGGCAGCGGCGGAGAAAACCGCCCAAGAGGCGGGCGGCAAAATCGCCGCGCTGGAAGCGAAAGCGGCTGAAACTGATAAGGAGCTGACTGCGCTGAAGGAGAAGACCGCCGGACAGGAAAAGCAGCTTGCTGATCTGCAAGGCATTCAGCAGAAAGTGCAGGCCGCGCAGGAGCAGGTTGCCACACTGGAGGCGGATGTTGCCAACAAACAGAAGGTGCAGGAAAGCCTGACCGTCTCTCAAGAAAAGGTGACTGCTTTAGAGGGCGAGCTGGCCCAGCGGCAGGCTCAGATTGAGGAGCTGAAAGCCGGTGCCGAGCAACTGAAGGCTGCGCAGGACAAAGCCGCCGCCTTGGAAACTGAATTGACAGCGGCTAAGGCCAAGCTGGCCGAAGCGGAGGGCGCAGCGCAGAAGGCGCAGGCGGAGATTGCCGCAAAAGCTGCTGATTCGGAAAAAGAATTAGCCGGGCTGAAGAAGAGCTTGGAGGAAAAGGAAAGTGCCTTGGCACAAGCCAAAGCCCAGGCCGAGGAGCTGACCGCCTTGAAAGCTCAGGCGGCGGATATGAAAGCCGGAGCGGAGCAGCTCAAGACGACGCAGGACAAAGCCGCTGCGCTGGAAACTGAATTGGCGGCTGCCAAGGCCAAGCTCACCGAAGCGGAGAGCGCAGCGCAGAAGGCGCAGACGGACACTGCTGCTAAAACTGCTCAGGTGGCAAATGAGCTGGCCAGGCTGAAGAAGAGCTTGGAGGAAAAGGAAAGCGCATTGGCTTTGGCTAAAACGCAGGCCGACGAGCTGACGGCGTTAAAAACGAAAGCTGCTGCCTTGGAAGCTGAACTGGCTGCGGCCACAGCCAAGCTGACCGAAGCACAGGCTGTTCAGCAGAATCAGCAGGGCCAAGCAGACACTGCCGCCAAGGTTGCCGAGCTGGAGAAGGAAACTGCCAGCTTGAAGACAGCCTTGGAAGAAAAAGCCAAGGCTCTTGAGCAGGCGACGGCAAAAATTGAGGAGCTGTCAAAGGCTGCCGCAGCCGCATCAGGCCAGCAGCAGGGCGAGGCGGACAAGCTGAATGCGGAACTGGAACAAAGCAGGCAGAAAATCAGCGAGCTGGAGCAGAAAATCGCCGTCTTGCAGGCGGAGCTGGATGCGCTGAAAAACAAGGAGCAGGCTCAGGCCCAGCAGGTGCCTGCGCAGGAGCAGGCTGCTGCCGGCGGCGGCGACAAGGACGGCGACGGCGTGCCGGACAGCAAAGACCTTTGCCCGGACACCAAGGCCGGTGGCAAGGTTGACGAAATGGGCTGCGTGGACAGCAGCGCGATTGTTCTTTCCGGGGTGAATTTCACCAAAGGCACCGCGCAGCTGACCGAAGAGGCGAAGAAGAGCCTTGCTGACACGGCCAAGCTGCTCAAAGATGCGGCCCCGGAGCAAAAATTTGAGATCGCGGGCTACACCGACAGCAGCGGTTCCCCAGCAAAAAATCTGGCGATTTCGCAGCAGCGGGCCGATGCCGTGCGTGACTTTCTTGCCAGCCAAGGCATCAGCAAGGAGCTGATGATCAGCAAGGGTTATGGCCCGGCCAATCCCCTCGCCGACAACCGCACCAAGCAGGGGCAGGAGAAAAACCGGCGGGTGGAGCTGCATCTGCAAAAATAATGCTCCAGAACTCGCCGCAGTTTCATGCTGTCCGCATTGAAAAAATCATCGCGGGCGGCATGGGGCTGGCCCGCACGGCAAGCGGCCAGGTGATCATGTCCGGCTTGGTGCTGCCCGGCGAAGTGGCGCAGCTTCGCGAAGTTCGGCGCAAAGCCGGTTATCTTGAAGCGGAGCTGGCGCAGGTGTTGGAGCCGTCGGCAGAACGGGTTGCGCCTGCTTGTCCGCAGCATGGGCATTGCGGCGGCTGCGATCTCCAGCACTGCTCGTATGCCGAGCAGCTCAGAATCAAACAGGCCATCGTTGCAGAGGCGATGCAGCGTGCCCATGTGCCGCTGCCGTCAGCCGGAATTGACGTGGCGCAGCCGTCGCCGCAGCAATGGGGCTATCGGCATCGGGTGCGCCTCCACATCAGTCTAGCTGGCGAACTGGGTTTTTTCAGAAAAAAAAGTCACGCGGTCGCGGCGGTCAGCAACTGTCCGGCAGCGGCGGCGGAGATCAACACTGCGGCGGCGGAACTGGCTGCCGCAGGCTGTCTGCCAGGATTAGCTGCATTCTGTCAGGAGCTTGAGCTGCATTGCTCGCCGCGAACCCGCAGCATCACCTTGGTGCTGCCGCTGCGAGGCCGACAACGGCTTCCTGCGGCAACAGTGCAGCAGCTTGCCGCTTGTTCCAGCATAGACCAAATCGGCTGCACAAATGACGACGGCTTCCGCCATCTTTTTTCCCGCACCGGCACTGCCGAGCCGCTGACCCAGGAGTTCACCCTGCCGCAGCAGAACTGCCTTCTGTCGTGGTCAGGCGGCTGCTTTTCGCAGGTCAATCCCGGTCAGAACGCGCAGTTAGTCAGGCGGGTGCTTGATGTTGGGCAGGTGCAGGGAAAAAATATCTTGGATTTGTACTGCGGCATGGGCAATTTTTCCGTGCCGCTGGCCTTGGCCGGAAGCGGCACGCTGCTGGGCGTTGAGGGAAGCCAGGAAAGTGTGCGCTGGGCGCGGCGCAATGCCGCAACCGTCGGAGTTTCCGCCCGTTTTTTGACTGCTGATGTTCATTCCTGTCTGCGGCAGTTGGTCAGCGAGCGGCAGCAGATGGACATCATTCTGCTGGACCCGCCGCGAGCCGGAATTGGCAAAACGGCTGCGCTCCTTCCTGAACTGCGGGCTGAGAAAATCATTTATATTTCCTGCGATCCCGTCACCTTGGCCCGCGATCTCGCCGTGCTCTGCGGCAAAGGTTTCCAAGTGACTCAGCTCACGCCGCTCGACATGTTTCCGCAAACCAGCCATATCGAAACAATCGCGGTGCTTGAAAATACAGCAGGATAAATTAAAAAATGACAGCGCATTACGAGGCGGACATCGTCGCATGGGCCAGCGAGCAGGCGCGGCTGCTCCGCAGCGGCAGATTTGATCTGCTGGACACAGAGCACATTGCTGAGGAAATAGAGGACGTGGGCAAGAGCGAGCAGCGGGAGCTGGCGAGCCGCATGGCGGTGCTGCTCTGTCATCTGATCAAGTGGCAGCACCAGCCCGCACGGCAGGGCGCAAGCTGGCTGGCGACGATCAAGACCCAGCGCGAGCGCGTCCAGCGCCGCCTGCGGCAGACTCCCAGTCTGGGGCAATGCCTGCATGATGCGGACTGGCTGGCCGATGCTTGGGATGATGCCCGCGATGCGGCGGCCAAGGAAACAGGCATAGCCTATGAGAAGTTCCCGGAGTGCTGCCCTTGGCGGATGGAGGATGTCCTTTCGCCAGACTGGCTGCCGCTGCTGCCGGAGCTGCGCTGACAGAGCCTGATGCCTCATTTCCTCCCCTCCACCGCGCAGGAGCTTCAGCAGCTTGGCTGGGACCGCCTCGACATCATCCTTGTCAGCGGCGATGCCTACATCGACTCGCCTTTTGTCGGCGCAGCGGTGATTGGCCGGGTGCTGGTGGACGCAGGCTTCCGAGTCGGCATCATCGCCCAGCCAGACCTGCTCGGCGATGACATCCGCCGCTTAGGCGAGCCGCGCCTTTTCTGGGGCATCAGCGGCGGCTGCGTGGATTCGATGGTCGCCAACCACACCGCTTCGGGCAAGAGGCGCAAGCAGGACGACTACACGCCCGGCGGCATCAATAACCGGCGGCCCGACCGGGCTGCGCTCGCCTACGCCAACCTCATCCGCGCTCATTTCAAGCAGACCTGCCCGTTGGTGCTCGGCGGCATTGAGGCCAGCCTGCGCCGCATTGCCCACTACGACTGCTGGAGCAACACGGTGCGCCGCTCCATCCTCTTTGATGCCAAGGCCGATTACCTGCTCTACGGCATGGCCGAGCGCAGCGCGGTCGAGCTGGCCTGCTGCCTGCGCGACGGGCGCGATCCGCGCGGCATCCGGGGCCTGTGTTATATCAGCAAGGAGCGGCCTGCGGACTGTCTGGAGCTGCCTGCATACAGCGAGGTTGCGGGCGCGGAGCGGGCGCGGAAGCAGGCCTTCACACGCATGTTCCGTCTTTTCTATGAGAACAACGACGCGCTGACCGCGCAGGGCTTAGTCCAGCTGCACAACGACCGCTGGCTGGTGCAGAATCCGCCGCAGCCGCCGCTGACGCAGGAAGAGCTGGACCATGTCCACAGCTTGGACTACCAGCTTGACCTGCATCCTTATGACCGCCAGCGCGGGCAGGTCAAGGCCTTGGAGACCATCCGCTTCGCCCTCACCACGCACCGGGGCTGCTATGGCGAATGCAACTTCTGCGCCATTGCCGTGCATCAGGGCCGCACGGTCACGTGCAGAAGCCGCCAGTCCATTGTTGCTGAAGCGCGGCGGCTGATCAAGCACCCGGCTTTCAAGGGGCGCATCCACGATGTCGGCGGCCCGACCGCCAACATGTACGGCATCGAGTGCCGCAAGAAACTGACCAAGGGCTGCTGCCGCGACCGCCGCTGCCTCTTCCCCAGCATCTGCAAGAACATGGTGATAGATCACGGCGGGCAGCTCAAGCTGCTGGAGGAGCTGCGTGCGCTGCCGGGCGTGAAGCAGGCCGCCGTCTCTTCCGGCATCCGCTACGACCTGATCCTTGCCGACCGCAAAAACGGCCTGAGCTACCTGCGCCAGGTGGTGCGGCATCATGTCTCCGGCCAGATGAAGGTTGCGCCGGAGCACTGCCAGCCGCACGTGCTCGCCTGCATGGGCAAGCCGGGCGTGGACAGCCTGCTCCGCTTCCGCGAGCTGTTCCTGCGCCTGAGCAAAGAGGAGGGCCTGCCGCAGTTCCTCACCTATTATATAATAGCTGCGCACCCCGGCTGCGGCCAGGCGGACATGCTCGCCCTGCGCGACTTCGCCCGCAAGGAGCTGAAGGTCTTGCCCAAGCAGGCGCAGATCTTCACGCCCACGCCTTCAACCTGGTCAACAGTGATGTGGTGGACAGGGGAGAACCCCTTCACCGGCGAGGCTTGCTATGTGGAGAAAGACGCGCGGCGGCGGGAGCGGCAGAAGGAAACGCTGACAGGGGCAGGCTGAAAAGTCGGCACCGCCTTTTTTTCAACGCAAGCAAAAGCAAATCATCATGTGCGGAATCTGCGGTTTCAACTGGAAGGACGAGAGCCTGATCCGGGCAATGGCGGCAACCATTGAGCACCGGGGGCCAAATCAGAAGGGCGAGTTCTGCTGCCACGAAGCCTCGTTCGGCTTCCGACGGCTTTCGATTATTGACCTGAGCGAGCATGGCCGCCAGCCGATGTTCAACGAGGACGGCACGGTCTGCCTCGTCTTCAACGGCGAGATATACAACTTCCAAGAGCTGCGGCCTGAGCTGGAGCGGCACGGCCACGTCTTCCGCAGCCATACCGATTCGGAAGTCATCATCCATGCTTACGAGCAGTGGGGCGACAGTTGCGTGGAGAAGCTGCGCGGCATGTTCGCCTTTGCCATCTACGATCAGAAGCGGCGGCGGATGCTGCTCGCCCGCGACCGCATCGGCATCAAGCCGCTCTACTACACCTGGCAGAACGGCAAGCTGCGTTTCGCCTCGGAGATCAAGGCCATTCTTGCTGATCCGCAGGTGGAGCGGCGGGTCAATCAGCAGGCGATGTACGACTATCTCGGCTTTGAGTTCGTGCCTGCGCCTGAGACCATGTTTGCGGGCATCCACAAGCTGCCTGCCGGGCATCTGCTGACGCTGGAAAATGGCCAGCTCCGCACCGAACAATACTGGGATTTACACTTTCATCCCGGCGAGAACAAGCTCTCCTTCACCGAGGCCGTTGAGCGGATGCGCGAGCTGCTCGACCAGGCTGTTGCCAGCCATTTGGTCAGCGATGTGCCGCTGGGCGTGTTCCTTTCCGGCGGACTGGATTCAAGCTGCATCGTCGCCTTAATGCGCAAACATATCAGCGGGCCGCTCAAAACCTTCACCATTGGCTACGAGGACAAGTCCTTCAGCGAGCTGGATTACGCCCAGATTGTCGCTGACCATTGCCAGACCGAGCATCATGTCCTGCGCTTAGACAGCTTGAAGCCGGAGTATGTCGAGCAGACGCTTTGGCATCTCGACGAGCCGATGACCGACCTTTCCACCGTACCGCTCTATCTGCTCTGCAAGCAGGCGAAAGAGCAGGTCACGGTCTGCCTCTCCGGTGAAGGCGCGGACGAGAGCTTCGCCGGTTATGACCGCTTCAAGGCCAGCAGCATGAACGCCTGGTTCAGCCTGCTGCCCGCCGCTGTCCGCAAAGGCCTGATCGGCAGATTAGCGGCCATGCTGCCGGATCAGCCGCAGAAAAAAGGCGCGGTCAACATGCTCAAGCGCTTCATCGAGGGCGCGAACCTTGATCCGGCAGGCCAGCATCTGCGCTGGCAGTATTTCCTTAATGCCGGGCTGGAGGACAGCCTTTTCCGCAGCGAATTCCGCCGCAGCATCGCCGCCGATCCGTTCCGCCTTGTCCGCGAGCACAACGCCCGCTGCGATGCAGGCAATGATCAGATCAACCGGGAAATTTACTTGGACACCCGCTTCATGATGACGGATTCCGTGCTGATGAAGGTGGACCGGATGTCTATGGCCAGCTCGCTGGAAATCCGCGTGCCGCTGCTCGACCATATGCTGGTGGAGTTCATGGCCTCGCTGCCCGGCGACTGGAAGCTGAAGGGCGCGACCACCAAGTATATTTTCCGCGCCGCGCTGGAGGGCTTGCTGCCGGAGAAAATCGTCCATCGCGGCAAGCAGGGCTACAGCCTGCCGGTCAAGCACCTGCTGCGCGGCGAGCTGAAGAACTACATGGTCGAGCTGCTTAATGACTCAGCAGTGATCCGGGAGAACATGAATCTGCCCTACATCAACCGGCTGATTGAAGAGCACTGCGCTTTGAAGCACAATCACAACCACATCCTCTGGGCTTTGCTCAATATTGCCATCTGGCATAATCGGTTCTTCAAGTAATCTTGTTCGTTTTTCACCATTTCTATCAAAAACTACCATGCTGAACGTTGGCATCATCGGGGCTTCCGGCTACACCGGCGTTGAACTGGCCCGCATTCTTTCCGTCCATCCTGAAGTCCGGCTGACTGTGGCCACCTCGCGCCAATTTGCCGGGCAGCCCCTTTCCGCCGTTTTTCCCAATCTGCGCAAGCGGGTGGACTTGCTTTGCGAGGATTTGGCCCCGGAGCAGCTTGTTGACCGCGCTGATTTTTTCTTCGCCGCTGTGCCGCACAAGACTGCGATGGCCTTGGTCCCGACGCTTCTGGCTGCTGGCAAGAAAGTCGTTGATCTGAGCGCGGATTTCCGCATCCGCGATGCCGCAGTGTATGAGCAGTGGTATCAGCCGCACACCTGCCCGGAGCTGATCGCCGAGGCGGTGTACGGCCTGCCGGAGCTGTACCGCGAGCAGGTAAGGAAGGCGCGGCTGGTCGCCAATCCAGGCTGCTATCCGACCTCAATCACCCTCGGCCTGGCCCCGCTGCTGCGCGAAAAGCTGATTGACCCAGCCACGATGATCATTGACTCTAAATCCGGCACATCCGGCGCAGGCCGTTCAGCCAGCATAGACACCCTTTACTGCGAGGTAGCTGACGGATTCCGAGCCTACAAGGTCGGCGGCACACACCGCCACATCCCGGAAATTGAGCAAGAGCTGTCCGCGCTGGCCGGAAGCAAGGTGACAATCTCTTTCACGCCGCACCTGCTGCCGATCTCACGCGGCATCCTCAGCACCATCTACGCCAGCCTGAAGGCCAGCAAAATCAGCGAGCAGGACATTCAGGCCCTGTATGAAGACACATACAAAAACGAGCCGTTCGTCCGCGTCTGCCCGGCAGGGAGCCTGCCCGCGACCCAGCATGTGCGCGGCAGCAATTGCTGTGATATCGGGGTGAAGGTGGATCAGCGCACCGGACGGGTGATTGTCATTTCGGCGATTGACAACATCGCCAAGGGCGCGTCCGGCCAAGCAGTGCAGAATATGAACCTGATGAACGGCTGGGATGAGACCTGCGCCCTGCGCGGGGCGGCTTTCTTTCCGTGAGGTGATGGAATATTTGCCTGCGTCGGCAGCCGATGCAGGCATTTGAAATAAGTACAATTACATTACGAGGAAGATATAATTTGATGGAGGAATAATGGAAAAGCTGTTTCAAATTGCCACGACGATATCCACGCCTTTGGCACTTGGTGGCTTGCTTTCCGTAATATTCTTTTTTATCATCAAGCAGATGTTGGCGAAGGATGTTTTTCCTCCGCTTACTAAAAGCAGTGCGTTTAACATCCTGAAAACGATAGTGGATCGTCTTTTTGTGCTCGCGCTTATTGCGATGCTCTTAGGTTTTGCAGGATATATCATTCCGATTCTGCTGCAAGCAATTTATTCTCAAAAATCTTTGCCGCAGGCTTCCTCAAATGAACCTCCTAAGTTTAGGGTAAGATATTTTGATGTTGAAGGATATGCTATTGACTTTCTCATGAAAGGAATAGTTGATGAGAAGATGGAGAAATATTTATCTGGTCAGCCATTTATTGTGCCGAATGAAGTATTCAAGGAAATGAAATTTTTGATGGGAAAATTTTCTACTCATACTGAGATACCTCATTTAATAGATAAAGACCATAATTATTTAGAAGTTGAGATTAAAGGCAAATATCTTGGAATAATAGATCTCAATATAGATATCGAGTCAGATCAATACACGTTATCATCTATTGAATCTGAATCGGACTGGAATTTTTACTGGACTGGGGGACAAGATGATAAAGATAAGTATCTTCGTGAAATCAAAAAAAGAAAAATAAATGCTAAATATTTTTCTTTTTGGAAATTTGCTGATAAAAAATATCTTAATAAATTTACCAGAGAATTTAGCGAAACAGGTAGTATAAGATTGTATAATTTTGTAACTGAAAAATATCTTCCACCTGACTTCTCGATAGTTAATTTGAATTACTTCCCATGCCCGACAGGAGTATGGATGATCAACCTGATCAACAGAATCCCTGTGCTTAAAGTTGCTGTCATTGAAAATATATCGAAATCTCAAATTGAGATCGGTAATTTTTTTCTTAGAAAAAATTCTAACGAACAGTTAAGGACAAGAGAGGAAGATTTTGCTGTAATAGAAAAAATGAATATCAAAAAAGAATATCTGTTTCCATTAAGAATGCTTGCCTCTGGAGAAAAAATCCTTATTCCGCTTGATATTTATTTTAAATACAACAAATGGAATAAAGAATTCATTAGTAATTTGTTGAGTAAAAATAACATTCCTGACGAAATAAATAAAATAAAAGGAACAGAACCAGTATCTGTTATCGAGGAGAGCAATAGAGATGATATACCAGGGATAAAAAGTATCCCTTTGAGATATTTCAAAGAAATAATTAACAGGAAAAGAGTTGATACCTCTGTGGATAAAGAGTTCATTTATGGAACATCTATCTCTGTAGAGCAAGTTGCAGTCGATGGTAAGATTTATCCATTTAGAAAGAATGATGAGAAATCATTTGTTCTTTATTACAGTAGCGAAGTTGGAAGCTGTCCATACGCATACACCTATTCGCCAGAAATAAAACAATGGATTAGCGAGGGCCATATCCTCTACGGTAAAAGTAGCAAACGCAGAGAGGGGTGGGACAGCATTAAACTGAAACGATTCACCGGCAAGGTAATTATTAAAGAAAACGACCCTGAAGTTTCTTTTATTGATTTTCTGCGCATCAGAGTTAAAACCGACGATGGAAAGGAAGAAGTTCTCCTTCCGAAACAATCTCTTCTGCGTTTAGAAGATCAGAAATATTTAAAGATGAAACAAGGCGAGCAAATTGAAGTTGAATTTGATGGCTTTCAAGAAAAAGCTGGCAGCACCTTTTATCTTGAATCAAAAGGATATTATGAAGTTATTAGCCGATAATCGCAAAGGTGCGTTCGGCCAAGCAATGCAGAACATGAACCTGATGAACGGCTGGGATGAGACTTGCGCCTTGCCTGCGAGGGGAAACTTTATCAAGGTTGGCGCAGCCTATTCCAGCCTGCGGTTATTTTAAAGACATTAGACACTATATCGAATTTCAGGTTGCAATATTTTAAAATTTATGTTGCTTGTTGTTTTAATTTGTCAATTCAAAATTTAATGCCAAAAAAAGAAAACAGACGAAGAGGACATAAAAATGACAAATTACACAAAACTCTCTGGGAAAACTAATGAATTCATCTCGATGGCAGGACTGTCTGCTGACAGGCTTCTGTTTATTTTAATATATATGAAGCAGTAAACACTATATCGAATTTTAGGTTGCAATATTTTAAAATTTATGTTACTTGTTGTTTTGCTTTGTTAATTTAAAATTTAAGCCCCAAAAAAGGCAAACTGGCGAAGAGGACATAAAAATGACA
>NZ_JBLWEN010000004.1:0-31690 GCF_048287415.1 Candidatus Electronema sp. JM | reverse complement strand
GAGTTTGCAATTATATTGTTTTTGACTGAAAAGGTCTTTTTTTACCGCTGTAATATTCTTTCTGCCGTCCGCTGTCTTTTGGTCGGTTTATATGCCGTTCCGTTCCGTCATGACAATAAATATCCAGATTTATATTCATTTATATTTTCCATGTTTCTGCATGGAGAATATCCGGATTCATTCAGAGCTGCGGACAACAAAGGTGTCAAGTAATGTATAAACATATCAGCCTTTGGCTGACTTATTCCAAAAAGTTGACCGATTGCCGCCTGTGTCATATACTGCTTCATATATATTAAAATAAAAAGAAGCCTGTCAGCAGAGCATTTTATTGGAGAATTACTATAAACAGCATGTTTATTTCTCCTTTCTTTTCCTGCAATTGTAAATTTGCTTTCACATTCAGCTTTTTTGAAATAAAAAAGAAGAGAATTAAACTCGTCAACAGACAGCCCTGTCATTGCAATGAATTCATTGGGTTTTCCAGAGAGTTCCGTGTAATTTGTCATTTTTACGTCCTCTTCGCCAGTTTGCCTTTTTTGGGGCTTAAATTTTAAATTAACAAAGTAAAACAACAAGTAACATAAAATTTAAAATATTGCAACCTAAAATTCGATATAGTGTCTAAAGAAGAAACGGGAAAGAAAGATGGAGTCTCGCGCCGACAGAGAGTATTGTATGCGATACAAGGCGGCCTTACCGATGAATATGTTAAGGATACTCTGTCTATAGATATTCTTGATGTTCATAGGAAACTTCGTGCTGCCTTGGACAATCTCAGTAAACATACTCATATCGAAGAGGAAACGTTCAATCTCAGTGATGAGGTCGTAGACCAGTTCGTACAAGAAACACTCGCAGCAGTTATGGAGTTATTCAAGGCAATAGAAACGAGCCGAGAAAAACTTGTATCGGCGCTCCACGAAAAGATTGATAACTCTATCATAGATTATCTTATTTCTGAGACTATCGGATCTATTGACCAACTTTCTACGCACCACTATATAAAAGATATTTGTACTGACGATGTAATAATCGTTGGTATTGATAACAAGCACGTCAAGTTCAAAGCGAGTGGCACCATAGATTGCAATCTTCAGTACGGATCTGATTCAGATGTTCGCGAAGATATTGGTATAGTTTTTGATCATTCATTTCCATTCTCATGCGAACTTTGGAGTTCAGTCGATAATCCGCAGGACATACAAACAGACGAAGATGCCATCGGCGTTGATACAAGCTATTGGGACGATAGATACTGCGATGAATAACTGTTCCTGTAAACCTGAAGCTGCTTATTTCCTTGTTTTTTCATCCATCTTCCGCTATGGTAGCAGCTACATCCTGAACAGGCAGGCCGCATGATGCGCCCAGTCTCTCCGTTCCCATGTTGCCTTGATGACTCTCAACTTGAATACGCTCTCCCTCGACTCCATCCTTCCCTTGGTGCGCAAACCGGGCCGCTACATCGGCGGCGAGCTGCACGCGGCGCGGCCTGATTATGCGGCGGTTGATCTCTCCTTCACGCTCATCTTCCCGGACTTGTACGAGATCGGCACGTCGCACCAAGGCTTGCAGATACTGTATCACATTCTTAACCGCGAGCAGCCGGGCTTGGCCGCCGAACCCTGCTTCTGCCCGGACACCGACATGGAGGAGCAGCTCCGCCGCCACAAGCTGCCGCTCTTCTCGCTCGAATCGCGGCGGCCTTTGGCGGAATTCGATGTTATTGGCATACGAGCTGTGCTTCAGCAACATCCTCACCGTGCTTGATCTGGCGCAGATTCCGCTCCGGGCGGCGGAGCGCGGCGAATCTGCGCCCTTGGTCATTGGCGGCGGCTCCTGCTCGATGAACCCGGAGCCGCTGGCAGATTTCTTTGATGCCGTTGTCCTGGGCGACGGCGAGGACGTGATTCTGGAAATTGCGGCTGCCTTGCGTGCCGCCAAGCAGAAAGGCTTGTCCCGCAGCGAGAAGCTGCATCGGCTGGCGGAGATTGCGGGCGTGTATGTGCCGTCCTTCTTTGTCCCGCAGTATGAGGGCCAGCATGTGGGGAGGTAGGTGCTTTTGCACTAGGTATTTCGGGGGAATTTGCGAAAAAATGTTTATAACTGCTTGTACAGAATACAGAAATGCTTGAACGTGGTGCAAAAGCAATTAGCTTGAAATTCCGCTGATTTTTTGCGGAAAACTGGGAAAAAGGTTTAGAGTTGCTAAATGGTTTTGCACCAGTAGAATGAGGTTCCTTCCAAAATAACGTCCGCTACTAAAGCAATTTCTTGTTGATTTTATAGAAGAAAAGAATCTCCATCCCGCCTGTAACCGTCTATTTTTCAACTCTCTCTTGTCCGGCCTTTTTCTGTTAAAGGTCGGACATTTGTCTTAAGGTTATTCTTCGCTGTCCCACCTTTCATTTTTTGCTTTAAATCAACAAGATACCGTTTATGCCTCCCTCTAGTCCATGCTTAAGGTCGGACAGGAGGAGGTCGGACAACCTTCCTATTATGTTGTCTTATTTTCATGGTGCTCGACCCAGCTTTTGAACGATGGGAACGCATCCTCAAAGTGGCACTTAAACCACTCCTCTCTTCTGGCATCTTTAGTCGTCATAGATTCAAGCCACGCGTCTATAAGCAGAACATAGGCGTTTTTGGGTTTATCTTGTTCTGTAGCTACCCTTAGATGCTCCCCTGTTAATAGCCAGTCTAAGGACAGGTTATATTTTCGAGCTATCACATAGGCCCATTCTATGGGAAAAACTCCCTTGCTTTTCCTGTCAGAGACGCTTGGCTGCGTTATGCCTAATAGTTTTGCCAGCTTAGTCAACGAATCTATTTCAGTGGATATTCGCACGCGCTCCCAGATTTCTGAAAAATTTATCTGCATTTTTAGTTGACACATAGACTGTGTCTATGTTAAGGTTATACACATAGCCAATACCTATTGAAATAGGTATTGGCAGCCTATGATAACTATAGGCCGATGGAATCATAAAATCAAGCCGGTAAGGTTAGAAATGGCAAGCGATGCAAAAAAAGCGCGGGATGCAAAAAAAATAAAATTATGGATGCTGAAGAACGGTATCAAGGAGGCTGATATTGTCCGTGCTACTGGCAAGTCGCAGCCTTACGTAAATCAGACTATACATGGGCGTGCAGAGTGCGGAGCGGCATTGCATTATCTTGCAGACAAAGGATGTCCATTAAGAATACTTGGCATGAAGAAAGATAGTGGAATCTGACGTGTTCACAAAAACAACGATTTGTGCGGCTAAAATTGCTGAAGCAATTAGCTGCGAAATCAGATCGGTGAGACGTATAGCCGCAAAAGAGTGCTGGCCCTGCATCGAAGTGCAGGGTAACGGCGGGCTGCGCAAAGAATACCCTGTCGAGCAGCTCCCTGCCGACATCCAAACCGCGTTGAAGAAGAAGGCGGAAGCTGATCGCGCCGCCGCTGAGAAGGCCCTGCTGCCTGCGCTGCGGCAGGAAACTCTCCCGGCAATCAAAGACGAGCTTCCCGCGCTCACCGCTCTCAAGGGCTGGCAGCGCGAGGTAATGGATGCCCGCGTTGCGTTGATGCGGGAATTTAGCCAAATGGAAGCTGAAATGGGCACCAGCAAGGCCGCCGCCGAGTTCATTCATCGGGCTGCGGAAGGCACCCTGCCGCAGCATGTCCAAGCCCTGTTTGCGGTTGCCAATGTCAGAGGCGGAAAAAACGGCGGAAGGACAATCAGCCTGCGCACGCTGATGAACTGGAAGCGGCTGGCCTTGTCTGGCCCAACAGCCCTTGCTCCTGCTGATGTCGAGCGGGTGCTGGCAGATTGTGACCGCGAACCAGCTTGGGCGCAGCACTTCCGGGCTTGCTGGCACCGTCCGGGCAACCCGTCGCTGCCGGAAACGCTGGAGGCGATGCGGAAAATCCTGCCGGAAGGAATGAAGATGCCGACATATGCGCAGGCGCGGCGGTGGAACGCCAAGCGCAGCGTGCTGGAGCGCGAGCGGGGCCGCAAAACTGGCAGTGCGCTGCGGGTGATCAAGGGTTGCCGCCACCGTGACACAGATGGCCTGCTGCCGATGCAGATCGGCACCTGCGACGGCCATACGTTTAAAGCCAAAATAGCGCATCCGGTGCACGGCAGGCCGTTTTCACCGGAAGTCTGCGCCGTGATTGACGTGGCAAGCAGATATTGCTTTGGATGGTCAGCGGGCTTAGCCGAATCTGCGCAGGTGGTAGCTGATGCTGTCCGCCATGCGGCCACTGCTGGGCCAGAAAAGCCAATCGGCGGCATCTTTGACATCCTTTACACGGACAACGGTGCAGGAAACACGGCCAAGGTCAATACTGATGATGTAGCCGGTCTGTGGAAGCGGATTGGAACTACATTCAAGACAGGCATTCCTGGCAATCCACAGGGGCGCGGCCTGATTGAGAATCGGCAGAAAACGCTATGGATCAGGGCAGCGCGGGAATTGCCATCCTGCACGCACGGCAAGATGGACAAGCTCGTGCAGCGCAATAACCTGCTGAAAATTGAACGTGATGTGAAAGCTGCGGGAAAATCTGATCTGCTGCTTACTTGGCCGCAATTTTTGGAGTTTTGCGAAAAAGCGATTTGGGAATATAACCGGCGGCCCTGCTCGGCCTTGCCAAAAATCATTGATCCGGTCACAGGGCTGCGGCGGCACATGTCGCCGCTTGAATGCCTGATGAAGCACATCAGCGACGGCTGGGATATCAAAGCGCATCAGCTTGAGCCAGCGGAGATTGACGCGCTGTTCCGCCCGCGTGAACTGCGGACAGTGAGCGGCAGGGAAGTGACGTTGTTTGGTGGAAAAAACATCTACTGGAACCAGCAGCTGGCGCATTATCACGGTCAGAAGGTGCAGGTTGCCTACGATATCCACGATCCGGCACGGGTGCAAATTTGGGATTTGGAAGACCGGTTTGTCTGTCACGCAGACTTCCGGGCGAACAGCAGCCGATACATGCCTGTGTCGGCGACCGAACACGCAGCGGACGAGCGGGCAAAACGACGGGCCAAGATCAAGCTGGATAACTTGGCGGAAATTGAGGCGGAGCGGCGGGGAATTATCGAAATGCAGCCCGTGCATCAGGCTGCTGATGATGCCCTGCTGGTCGAGCAGCGGCGCGAGGCCTTGGTGATTGAGATGCAGGAAAGGCCCAAAAAAGAGGCCCCGAATCCGCTGCGGATGACGGACGCTGAACGGTACCAGTATTGGCAGGAACTGGATGCCTCCTTGGCAACAGGAGGCATCTTAGGTGACAAGGAATTTCGTTTTTATGAGAGTTTTCGGCGTTCGCCAGCGTGGAAGGCATTGGCGGACGTGCAGGAGACTCTCAGAAAACAGGCGTGAACAACTAACCAACAGGAGAAAGTATGCAACAAGATGAACTGGAAGTCAAGGGGGTACCGAATATTGCTGTGCTGACTAATGTCAGCGAGCTAAATACGGTTATCGCCAAAGCACTCGCCGCTCCTCAACATTTACCTAAGATAATAGGTTTTTTTGGGGAAGCTGGCAGAGGAAAAAGTTTTGCTGCCGCGTTTTGCGCCGTTAAGTATGAGGCTGTGTATGTGGAATGCAAGAAGTTATGGAGTGGACGGAATGTGTTGTCGCACATCCTCTTTGAAATTGCTGGTTCTAAGCCGATGGGGTATGCATCTGACATGCTTGATCAAGTCTGTGAATGGTTGGTGGCAAACAATCGTCCACTGATCATTGATCAAGCTGATTACCTAATAGAAAATAGGTTAATCGAAGTGATCAGGGACATCCATGACGGGTCAGGAAATGTACCGGTAGTTTTGATAGGCGAAAAAAATCTGCAAAGTAGTATCAAGAAATGGGAGCGGCTGCACAGTCGTGTGTCGTGGTGGCTGCTAGCAAAAAAAGCTAGCATGAAAGACTGTCGATGTCTTGCCAGTTTATATGCCAAGGGTGTAACAATTTCTGAAGACATGATGGAAGAAATTGCGTGGGTTTCCGAAGGGTCTGTGCGTCGAGTGTCGGTTAATATAGAGCTGGTCGCAAGGGAGTGCAAGGCTGCCGGAGCGCAGGAGATTGCGCTGGATGATTGGGATTTCAAGCGCAATCCCCTGTCTGGCCGTGCGCCGAGAACCAAGAAGGAAATGGCATGATGAAGCGCACTCCATCGAATGCTCAAGGAAAACGGAATGCGGCAGGCTTGTGGGAAGAGCTGCGCCGGAGAATAGGTGAGCTGGTGACTGTGGCCGATCTGCATCTTGCGACTGGCATGGACAGATCGGCAATCCGTGACCGGCTGAACGCCTGGAATGCAGGGGGCTACATTGCTGTCCAGCGTCCGCTGCCTCCAGTGCCGAATATTGGCTGCAAATACAGCATGACCAAGGATTTCGGGCCGCTTGCGCCACGTGTGCGCAAGGACGGCAGCCAGGTGCTGCTTGGTCAGGGGCAGCAGCGGATGTGGGTTGTCATGCGCATCCTGAAGAGCTTTTCCGCGACCGAGCTGGCCGTGACTGCGTCAACGCCGGAACATCAGATTGCGGACGCATCTGCGAAGGATTACTGCCGGAAGCTCTATAAGGCAGGATATCTGCGCCTTGGTGAAAATGGCCGGTATCTACTGCTGCCAAGCGCGAATACCGGGCCAAGAGCGCCGCAGGTGCAGCGGAGCAAAAAGGTCTGGGATGTCAACCTGCAACGGACTATGGAGGTGCGCAATGTCACTGCCGGAGCGTGAGCTGCTGATTGCAGTGCTCGGATCAGCGATTGAGCGGACTGGGCGTGGCGGCCAAGCGAAAGTGGCGAAGATGATCGGCTACTCTCCAACTTCCGTCTGTCTGGCGGCGAAAGGCAAATACCCGGCAGGGGCAAGAAAAATGCTGGAAAAAATGCTGCAGGTGTTTCCGGCAACGGTCGAATGCCCTGTGCTTGGCAGCATTGAGATTACAAGATGCGTTGAAGAACGGAGGAGGCCGTTCGGTGCGGCCAGCGGCTTTGCCGCCCGCCTGCGGAAGGCGTGCGGACAATGTAAACACAATACAACAGGAGAAAGAAATGCAAGCGGTGACAGATGATTACAGATGCGGCAGGACGATGACACGCCGGGAGGCCCTAATTGAAGCGAAGAAGGCTCTGGATGAAGGGATGCGGAAGGAAGACGTTCATGAGATGATTCAGGAATTTATGGTTGCTGACCGCTACTTAATGATGGTGATCAATAGCTTGAAACAACCAGAACCTGAGGTGTGAGATGGCGGTAAAGGATGCGAAGGGGAATTGGATTGACCCGGAAGGGAATCATATCCCTGAGAAGTATGTCCCGGCGCACGAACGCCGGGAAGATGTCTTGGTTATGACTGCTGCGGAAAGCATGTTGGCCATCAGCGAGGCTATGCAGCAGGCTAAATCTATGATCATGCTGGGGATAGAGCAGTATCTTTCTGAACTGGCCGCAGAGAATGGAGAGGATGCGCTGAATGTGGGCGGCAATTACACCTGGCGCGATTTCAGCGGTGTTTACAAGGTCGAATTGCGAAATGCGAAGATTCAGCAGTTTGATGACCGCATCAAGGTGGCGGCACAGAAGCTGGAGCGGGTTATTGACGGCTGGGCGATGGGCGCGGCAGGTCGCGACGAACTGAAATCCTTGGCGACGGAAGCTTTTGAGAACGACGAACAGGGCCGGATCAGCCCCGGCAAGGTGTTTCGGCTGCAAAAACGCTTGCGCGGGATGACCGAAACAACGCCGGAGATTGCCGAAGTTGTCCGGCTGATCAGCGAGAGCGTCTTAGTGGTTGGACGCAAGCAATATATTTCCCTGTCTCGCCGTGCGGAAGACGGCAGCTGGGAAACCGTGCCGATGGATTTTGCGCGGATTTGATGGTCAAGGGCGCAGGCTGCGGCGGTAGCCAGTCCGCCGCCCCAAGAGCAGCCAGATGGAGCTCCAGCAGCACCCGGTGCGGATGGGCCGGGTGCCGGGAAAGTTAAAAAGGGCAAAAAAATGGAATTAGACATCAAAAAGACCGTGAAGGTAATAGCTAAGACGCTGAGAATATACATGAAGGTTACAGATAGTTTCGCTTGTGACCTGCTTGATCAGGACGGCGAGCTGATCTGCCGCCAAACAGAAGGATATGTCCCGTCTTTTTTCCCAGACACCTCTGGTGGCGACTATCTGGATCTGCATATCCATTTTGACACCGGGACGATCATCAATTGGCGCAGGAAGGAGGGGTCCCTGAGAGAATGGGTTGACAGCATGAATGGCATGAGCGACGAGCAGTGACATGCGAAACCGGGCCACGATTGGCCCGGTCGCCGGTGAGCGTGGTTGCCCCGGCCTGATGAGCAGCCAGAATGAAAAGGAGAAAATATGCCCAAAAAAATAGAAGTTGCAGTGCCGAAATGGAAGATGGATATCCGGTTTGACGGAACGATTGCGGAGCTGCTGGAGCAGACAGTTTCCGTCACTGGAATGACGGAAGAAAAGATTATCGCCGAGGCTGTTGAGGCATACTGCCAGCGCAAGCTGAAGGCGGCTGAGAAAAAGAAGGCAAATGAAGGTGCTGCGCCGATGGAAAGCAGTAATGAGCGCGTGCAGAAAGTGGTCAATCTGTACCTGCGCATCTGCTGCCCGCCGATGCCGTCTGTGCCCGCTGAAGAGGTCAAAGCCAGCAGTAAAATCGGCAAGAAGATACTGGCCAAGCCCGTAGAATATGACTGGGGGCGGCATTTCCGCGCCGCTGCGGCAGATACGTGGCTGCGTGCGCAGACGTGGTGCGGGCTGGAATGGCTGGTCGGCAAGGGTTTTTCCAAGGTGGCGGCTCGTGCGGATCATGCCGCTGCGCCAAACAAAAGACAGGAGGCGCACTATGGGGATGGATTTAACGCGGTTTTCTGATCCGCGTTTGTGCGAGTTGACGCGGATTGTGGTAAGGAAGCCGCCGGAATCGGAGGATATCTGTGTCAAGCATGGCTGCCGGAAGAAGTTTTATCCTTGCGGATGGAACTGCGAAACAGAGGTCCGTTGCGACGCATGTGACGCGGAAGAGCAGGAGGCGGAAAAGCAAGCGATGGTGCGCGCCCTGCAACTGCACCGCGCCCGCTGCCGGGCGAAAATACCGCCAAAATATGCCGATCTTACACTTGGCCAGCTCCTTCAGCGGCCTTGCCCGCCGGAGCAGGCGGTCGCGCTGAACAAGCTGGCCAACTGGGGAAAGCTGGTGACAAATCCAGGATTTCTGAATCTGACAGTGATCGGTGACAAGGGAACGGGCAAGACCGAGATGCTGTCCGCGCTGCTAGGGTCGCTGGTGCACATCGGTGTGGATTGCAAGTACACGACTTGCAATGACATGCTGGCAAAGTGCAAGGCGACATGGAAGAGCAAGGACATGCCAGAGAGCGCTGTGGTCGCAGAATATGTGCAGCCCAAGGTGCTGGTGTTCGATGAGATCAGCGGCCCAGATCGGGAAGGCCTGGAATCTCTGTCTACGCGGGAGATATATCTGATCGAAACTATGATCGATGAACGCTACCAGCAACAGAAAAAGACTGTGCTGGCTGGCAATATCAAAACGATGGAAGCACTCATCGCCTTGGTCGGGGAACGTGTGGCGAGCCGGGCGCAGGAAGGCGGTGTGCTGATTGTCTGCAATTGGCCGTCGCATCGGAAGTGGGCGAGAATAGAGGAGTTTGACGAGGCGGTCAAGAAATCAGGGGTGCAGCTGTGCTGAACCCGGAACTCAAAGATTGGGCCGCCAAGAACGGTTTCGCAGAGCGGCCCTGCCGCCGCTGCGCAGGGCCAAGCGCGGACAACTGCTGCGAGGAATGCGGCGGCCTTGGCGCAAAGTATGCGGAGTATGGCGAATCTGCTGAATATCATATCGAAGTCATTGAGGAATTTATTGAATTATGCCAGACAAAACAACCAGCACGCTGAGGGGAATTGCTGAGGATGCCCGCCGCAAGCGCGACCTTGCCAAGCTGCACATTGCGCCGGTCGAACTGGGTATGGACGAGGAGACGCGCCGCGCTCTGACCCTGCGGATCAGCAAGGGGCGGACGGACAGCACGGCGAAACTGTCCAGTCAGGAGCGTAACCAGCTCTTGGCGGAGTATGTCCGCTTGGGCTGGAAACCCAAGACAGGGGCTGTTTCGTCCGAAAAAAGGCCGCTGGAGCGGAAGATTGAAGGTCTGTGGCAGCAGTTGCATGAGGCAGGAGTTGTGCGGAATGGCTCGTCGGAGGCACTGGCTTCTTTCGCTCGGCGGCTGACTGGCGTGGATGCGCTGCGCTGGGCAAGCGTGGCGCAGTTGCAGAAGGTGGTTGAGGCGTTGAAAGCGATGGAGCGGCGAGGAAAATGAGCAGCCTGCGTGACGAATACCGCCAGCACATGGCCGCCATTGCGCCGCAGGTTGGCGAACTTCCCGGCGATCTGGCCATGATTGCCGGGCTGATTGAGGAGATTTCTCCCGGCCAAGGGGTGCGCATCACGATGATGCTGGCAGACCGGCTGCATGGCACCAAAGTGCTGTGGCACAACCTGCGCGGCATGTACAAGCAGCAGCGGGATGCCTGGATGCGGCAGCGGTACGACGCAGGCGATGTGACGGTGCGGGATTTGGCCCTGGTGACAGGGCTGGGCGAGCGGCAGGTGAGCAGGGTGCTGGGGAAGGTGGATGAGGAAGGGCCTCAGCTAAGGTTATTTTGACTTATCTGCTTCTTGGGGATCGCAGATAGCTGTTCACATGGGTTCCATCTTTTCTGGTGTAGCTTCTGACGCGCTGAGTTCTTCCGCTTGTGTCAATGAAAGAGGGGATTCCAGAATATCCGCCGCCAATGGTACCGCTCACGGATGACGGTTCACGAATGACAGGATAGACGGTGCCTTGCGCTTGGAATCCTTTAATTGCGCCGGAATGATCACTGCATTTGTCCTGAAAAGAATCCTGTTTGAAACCATGCTGCATCATGGAGTTATTAACATTAACACGGTTCGCAAACAGAACAGCCGTATCGCGGCACTGCTCATTCTTGCCGTAGATGCGGATGTCAGTTCTTTTGCCGGAGATCAAATCAGCCAGAAATTTCTTGCCCTGTTTTCCTTCCGGCCAGCTCCCGTTCAGGCTGATTTCCTTGTAGATGCCATTTGCGACAATCGCGACGGTGCTGCCGTCAACAGCCTGAACGCCGTCTGGAAATATGCTCCAAGAAATCAGCGGCGGCGATTCCGGCAGGTTTGCTCCATGCAGAAACGCTGGGAGTAACAGGAGCAACAGGATGTATTTTTTCATGAAAATTTGCGATGACGTGTAATAGGTATGTCATAAAACGCTACACAATAAAAATGATATTGACAAGCAATATTTATTTCTGGTACCCTGAACCTGCCACGGAAAGAAACGTGGTCGGGAATTGGCGTTCCTGAAGTTAAAAAGGCGGACAGCCGCCATGCAGCATCGGGCGGTATTTTTTTGTCCATTGCACTGATTTTGCTCATTTTGAGGGCGGAGCTGTGCAGGGGGCCTTCGGGCCTGCTGGGTTCCTTTTTGACCGGTAACGCCAACCCTGCACAGTTTCTGCCCTTTTTCCGTTTTGGCGGCGGGAAGGGTGATTCTTCATCTCAAAAAGGAGCAAAGCCATGAACGCAGCATCCCCTCAGTTGTCCTTCATCAACGGCCATCCGGTCGTCACTTCCCTCAACCTCGCCGAGGTCTTCGGCAAGAAGCATTACAATGTCCTGCGTGACATTAAAGAGCTTGATGTTCCTGAGGAATTCAACCAACTCAATTTTGAGTGCGTTGAATACACCGACTCCAAGGGCGAAAAACGCCCCATGTACCGCATCACCCGCGACGGCTTCACGCTGCTGGTGATGGGCTTCACCGGCGCAAAGGCCATGCAGTTCAAGCTGGCCTACATCGAGGCCTTCAACAAGATGGAGGCGGAGCTGGCGGCGCGGCAGGAGCAATCTGCGCTGGGCCTGCGCGAGCTGGCCTTGGCGATGAAGGGCATCGTGGACATTCAAATCCATCAAAGCAAGCTGCTGGAGCGGCTGCTTGACCGCGAGCGGCCCGGCATGATTCCATCGCCCTACAGGCCGCAGGAGATGAGCAGGGAGGAGATGCTGCACCGGAAATTGTGGCGCAAGGGCATGGCCAAGAAGGCGTTCGGCCCAGCCGAGATTGAGGAAGTGGTGCGGCTGAGGACGGTTGAGGAACTGCCTTGGCGGGAAATTTCTCTCCGGCTGAACAGGCCGCGCAGCTCGGTCGCCAGCGTGTATTACCGGCTGGAAGACAGCGGGGAGCTGGCCAGGATGCTGCTGTCTCAGAAGCAGAAGGAGGTGCGGGGGAACGGCGCTGCGCCACGGTCGTTGAGCAGGGCGGAACGGAGCGCGCGAAGAGCCGAGCGGCTGCGGAGAGAACTTGAAGAAAGGCGAAAAAAGTTTGCCGTTGGCGAGCAGTACGCGCTTCCGTTCCAGTTGAAGCCTGAGAGGAAACGCCGCAAAATCAATGCAGATGAGCGGATGAGAATATGCGCTCTGATCCGCAGGGGCCACAGCGTCGCGGAGATTGCGAGGATCACAGATCGTCCTGAGAACACGCTCTATGCTGCCGTGCGGCGGTGGAAGAAGGAAAATGAACGTTATGAAGGAGGTGCGAAATGAAGCAGGCTGCGGAATGCTTAGGTCGATGGCTTCCTATCCTTGAAGGCGGAGAGGGTTATTCTGATGAAATCATTGCGAGCATGAATGAATCTCTTAGAAGTATGGATGATGGTCTTCCAGATACATCCGAGTTTCTGACCTCTGTAATCATTGATGTGATAGATAGGGTGTTTGAATTTGAACACAAGGAGGTGCGAAATGAGTAGCACTCTG
This sequence comes from Candidatus Electronema sp. JM, assembly GCF_048287415.1. NCBI lineage: Bacteria > Pseudomonadati > Thermodesulfobacteriota > Desulfobulbia > Desulfobulbales > Desulfobulbaceae > Candidatus Electronema > Candidatus Electronema sp. JM. Next base: position 18,806 of record NZ_JBLWEN010000004.1, on the reverse strand, counting down.
CAATTCTCCACCGATCAGCACCCGGCTGACCTGCTGCACTCAGCATCGTGCGTATTGGCCTTCCTCTGCGAAGGAACTGGCAACACTATGGAGCTGGGCGAGCAGGCAAGCTGCGGCTTTTCTTTGATTCTGCGGGCAGTCAAAGGCGCGATTGACCAAGCACAGGAGAGGATGTGATGCGTTATTATAAAGTTGAATTTATGACGCAGAAATGTTTCTGCGACAATCACTGGAGGAATATCTACTGGTCCGAACAAAGGCCACGGCAGTTTTGCGTAGATATGTTCAGGAGATTTTTCGGGGGAAGGAATCCTGTCATGTCATATAGTGGTCATGGAATAGCTGAGGCGTGGGATAGAAGAGGAAATTGTATTTATGTTGAGCAGATTGATAGATACGGACATGCTTATTCCGGGGCAATTTGGCGAGGAGAAGATGCGCCAAAAACAGTAGAAGAATGCTGGAAAAAGACGAATGAGCGTCCTCCGAAAACGCTTGTTTGAACTGCTGTAAAACAGCCGTCAACTCCTCTTCGAAGGCCGGGATTCCCCGGCCTTTTCTTTTTCCACCTGACATCGCCAGGCTGATATGACATGCCTATACTGACATGCTACAGCCTGCATTCATTCATTATTTCCCGTATCCTGAGCCTATGAACAGGAACGAGTCATGGGCATTGCCGAAATAATCCTCTGGCTGGCGGTCAATATCCGCCATGAAGCCCTGCGTGAGCCGTTTGCTGGTCAAGTGGCAGTTGCGCAGGTCGTGCTGAACCGGGCCAAGGCCTGCGGCACAGACGTGCGGACGGAAATCACCCGCCCGGCGCAGTTCAGCTGGACGCTGAAGCGTGGTGTCCAGTTGACCTTGGATCATCGCCAGCCAGCGCAGCTTGCCTTATTTTCCCGCAGCATGGAGGCGGCTGTCACTGCGCTGCTGCTGCCTGATTTCACCGGCGGCGCAACCTATTTCCATCGCTACGATGTGCATCCATCATGGCGGAAGGAAAAGAAATACGTGCACAGATGGGGAGCGCATCTCTTTTATTCGGGCCACTTTGATGGTTGCGGCGGAACAAACGCAGCCTTGCCGCCGAAGAGCCGGAAGGAGCGTTTGCCCCCGGCAGCGGCGACAAAGCCGGGGGCAAAAGAGGGAAGAATACAGGAAATCCGGGCCAGAATTGATGCCCGAAGGGCTGGGGAGAGCAGGTGATCAGTGCGCTCAACAAATGGCTTGGCGGCCTCTTTAAAGAGGCGAAAGAGGCCTGCTCTCACCCCGTCAATATTGGCGAAAAGGTGCTCCTGCCGCCAGATACAAAGCCGATTGAGGCGGTGGTGTTCAAGGAGCTGCCGGATTTCATCGTGTGCAGGACAGCGGAAACATACGAATATATCCCAAAAGAACTGTGGAAGAATGGCCGGTGGAAGCACCGGGTCAGCCGGAGGATCGAAGATGCGGGGCCTGAAATATAGAATGCTGCTGCTGTGTTGCGCTGCGGCGACGCTGACTGGCTGTGGCAAGCTGGGCTACAAGACCGCCGTTGATGTTGCCGGGCCGCCCAGTGCAGCCCAGATCAGCCTGCAAAGTAAATATTATGAAACAGTTGCCGCTGTTTCTGCGGACAGCACGAAAAACGTCACCGCGCTGGCTGATGCCATTGGCCAGCCTGCGGAAGCGCGGGAAAAGATGAAAGAGAGTCGCCAGCTCCGTATTACTGGCGATGGAAAAAATTATGATATCGTTCAGCCAGATAACCTGGACGGCTATCTGTCAATCAAGGAAAAAACTGAGCAAGTTCGGCTGGCTGCTGAAGCAATCAAGAAGGTGGCGGAAGAAGGGAAGATGACTGTGGCAGTGCCTGAAGGCCTGCGAACGCCATCCGCTGATCCGCTTGATGGCTGGTTTCCGCCGTCCGCAGTCAAACCGGCTCCCAGTGACGCGCCGTGAACACTTGGCAAGTCATCTTAGCTCTGCTGATCGGCGGATGTTTGCAGACCGTCTTGCCGCTGCTGCTGGCCTACAGGGCCGTCGGCGGCTTGCAACGGCAGATTGAAGAATTCCGGGTGCAGCTTGCCCGGACTGAATCGGTCAACTCAAGCATCCTGAAGGAATTTGCCGAGCGGCAGGCGCTCAACTCGGAACTTGTTGAGCTGACACGAAGATCAACAGTTGCAATCACGCAGCTTGCGGAACGCTTGGACAGGACAGGAGAGAAGTATGGCAGACGCGCAGAAAATTAATCTGAAGGCCCGCGAGACCGCGCTGAAAGATGAACGGAACAAGCTGGATGGGGAGATCAAATCTCTGTGCAAACAGCTGATGGTGAAGGCGGATTATCGTACCCTGAAAGACCTGATGGAACTGGATTCGGCGGCAATGATTGCCATCGCCAGCCAACTGCTGAAGAGTCACGCGGAGTATATCGGCAAGGTAAGCCGCTTGGCTGAAGTGGAAGACGCGCTCTATGGCTAAAAAAGGCGAGCGGGCCGAGCTGGAGCCAAAAGCAAAAGCTCTGTATGCGCAGCGGCATACGCTGAGTCAGATTGCAGAAAAGCTGAACGTGTCGGTGACTTCGCTGTCAAACTGGAAAGGCGACAGCAGGCGGCCAGATCAAGAGCTTGATGAATGGGATTTGGCTAGGACAAACAACCGCTCGCTGCTGGAGCGGCTGCGGGCTTTGCTTGAACGCGAAGTTGGCTATGCGGAATCTGTTGAGCCGGGCCAGATCAATCCGGCATCAATGGATGCTCTGAGTAAAATCGGGGCGATAGTCAGCAAGATGGAGGCTGAGGAGCGGCGCGATGCGGAATTGGCTGCGAAGCTGAAGGCAGAGCAAGAAAAAGGGGCTGAAGTAGACCGGGCACGGCTGTTTCAGGAAACTTTGGAATGGGTTTTGCGCTGGCTTAGGGCGCATGAATACCAATTATTCGGTCAACTTGATGGTGTCGTTCTGCGGTTGATCGAGGCAAAAAAGGAAGAACTGAATAATGCTGCGTCCGCGTCCAAAACTTACTGAGAAGCAGTTCGACGAGTGGGCCTCGCAGATCGGCGCATGGGTTGCGGAGTCGGTTTCACCATTCGAGGACGATTCGCCAGCGAAACAGGCCGAGCGGATCAGCCGCGCCAAGGCGGATAAGCTGTTCTTTTTCAAGACCTACCTGCCGCATTATTTCAACTGCGAGTTTGGAGATTTCAGCGGGATTGGTGCGGAAAAGCAGATGGCAAGGACACAGTTTTCCTGGTCGGCGTGCCGCGTGAACATGCCAAGTCCACCTTCTGGAGTTTCGGCGTTCCGCTGTGGAACACCATGTTCAGCGCGCGAAAATTCCATGTCTATATCTCTGACACCAGTGATCTGGCGACGGAATTTGTCATGTCTGTGCGGGCAGAGCTGGAAGAGAATATCCGGCTGCGGCATGACTTCGGCAATCTGCGCGGCAAGCCGTGGCAGAACGTCAACTTCGTCACCAAAAACGGGGTGCGGCATTGGGCCAGAGGCTACGGCGAGCCGGTGCGTGGGCGCAAGCATGGCCCGCACCGCCCGGATTACGTCTGCGCCGACGATTTTGAAAGCGATCAGACCGTGCGCAATCCGCGCATTACGGAGCTGCGCAAGGATTGGCTGAAAGAAGCGGTCATCAGCAGCATCGGGCCGGGCGGTCTGTTTGTCTATGCCAGCAACTTGTTCAGCCCGCGCTCGGCCATCTCGCAGCTCATCGCCGAAGAGGATGAGCAGGGGAGAAAACGCTATGAATCCTGCGTGTATAAGGCATGGATTGGCCGAGGAACACCGAAAGAGCATCCGCTCTGGCCTGCTAAATGGCCGCCTGCGCGGCTGCTGGAAAAAGAGCAGCTTCTGGGCCGCAAGTCCTTCGCCAAGGAGTTCATGAATGAGGTGGAGGACGCGGATGCGGAATTCAAGCGGGCGAATGCCAGATTTTACGAAGAGCATCCGCCGCTGCATGAGCTGACAGTGGCTGCATTCTGCGATCCTTCGGGTAAGTCGGCGAAGAAAAACGACTTCCGGGCGGTAGTCACGGTTGGAATGCACCGGAAAACCATGATGTTCTACGTGCTCGACGCTTGGATCAAGCACAAACCGCTGGAAGAGATGATGGCGCAGTGCTACCGGATGCACGGGCAATATGGCGGCTCGGTCGGCATCGAAGAGAACATGTTTGGCGAGTTCCTGCATGAGGCAATCAAGACCTATGCGCAGGCCGCTGGGCGGTATATCCCCTGGGTGCCAATCCGGCACAGCAGCAACAAAGAGGCTCGCATTGTCGGCACGTTGTCGCATTTGTACGAGCGCGGATGGCTGCTTTTCCAGAAGAACCACAGCGACCAGAACCTGCTGCTTGATCAGCTTGTTTTGCTCGAAGACGCGAACGTCAACGATGACGGCCCAGATGCGCTGGAAGGGGCAGTTGCGCTGCTGCAAAAACGTGGCAGCGGCAAGATTGAATTCCATCGCGTGGAGCCGCGCCGGTCGTCCGGCGCAGGCCCAGGAGCGGGAAGAAGGGGGATAATTTGATGCCCCTGCTTGATCAATACGGACAGCCAGTCCGCAGCATCCCATCCCGCATCCCAGCCGCAAAATGGCTGTCGAATCAGCGGCTGGAGGTCTGGCACGGCATCACGCCGGACAAGATGGCCGCCCTGTTCCGCCGCACGGACATAGGCGATCTGGCAGCGGTTGAGGAACTGTACTCGGCCTTGGGCCGCATGGATACACAGGTGCATTGCGAGACGGAGAAATATCTCAGCGGCATCTTGTCGCTCGAAGATCAATTAACTCCGGCCAGCAACGATCCAAAAGACAATGAAATTTGCGATTTCGTCCGCGCCACGCTGCTGGAGCATCCGCAATGGGCAGATTTTAAAGCCACTTTGGCCCATGCCAGACTGGCTGGCGTTGCCTGTGCGGAGCCGGTCTGGGCCGAGGCAGACGGGAAGGTCATCATCAAAGAGTTCCGCCGCCTGCCGATCAGCCGCTTGACGTACACCGGCCTTGACGGCCTGCTGCTTGACTGGCCCCTGCTGCTGACCGATGAGCAGCCGCAGGGCATGCCGATTGATCCGCGCAATATTGTGCTGCATTGCGGCAACAGCTTGGCAGAGCATCCGGTGCGGCAGGGGGCGCTGCGTTCGGCTGCCTGGCTGGTGATGCTCAAGCATTACAGCACCAAGGACTGGTGGCGTTTTGGCGAGCAGTACGGCATCCCTTGGCGGCTTGGGAAGTATGAAACGACTGCGTCGGAAGAGGATATCGCTGTCCTGCATAATGCCCTGCTGCATCTCGGATCGGATGGTTCTGGCGCAATGCCAAAAAGCACCGAGATTGAGCTGGTGCAAGCTGCGCAAGCTGGCTCAGTCTCGCTGTTCGGCGATCAGGTGTCGTTTTGCGATGCGGCTATCAGCAAGGTGATCAACGGAGGAACGCTGGCCACCGATGTCGGCAAAAATGGCGGAGCATTAGCAACTGCCGCGATACAGCGGAAAGGCACCGAAGACATATGGACTGCTGAAGGCAAACGGCTGGCTGGCGCAATCATGCAGCAGCTTGTCAAGCCGCTGGTGCAGCTCAATTACGGCCAGCAGGCAGCCTTGCCAAGGCTTGGCCTGAATCTGATCAGCCAAGAAGACTATGAAAAGAAAGCAAAATGGTTCGAGCTGGTTGTTGATCGGGCTGGTGTTGGCCGCAAGGAATACTACAAGCAGTACGGCTTGACTCCGCCGGAAATTGATGCGGACATTATTGGCGGCACCGGTCCGGCGAAGAAGGCTCCACAGATGCTTTCAGCAAAGCGTCCTGTTCCGGCTGATCCGCAGCGACAGCAGGATGCACGGCAGGCAGTAATTGATCGGCTGGCTGCCCGCGCCGCTGAAGAGACAGCGGCGGAATTTTCCCGCAACCAAGCCGAGATTGTGGCGGCGGTGCGCAAGGCGAAAGACTGGGACGAAGCCCTGGCGGCTGTTGTCGGTCTATACCCTGAGCTTGAAACCAAGCAGCTTAATCGGCTGCTGGCCCAGTCCATGACTGCCGCCCAAGTGTACGGGCGCAAAACAGGGCAGGATGATGCCGCAGGCCGTCAGGACTCTTGAACCGCTGCCCTTTGAAGAGGCGATCCGGTTTTGGGACGGCAAGGTGCTGCTGGATGCGGATGAGTTCTACACCCTGACTGACGCGCTGCGGGCACGGGCTTTTGCGGTGTCCGGCATCGCCAAGGGCGAGCAGCTGGCAACGGTTCATGCTGCCATCCGCAAGGCGGTTGCGGATGGCAGCACCTTCAGGGATTTCCAGCGGGATTGCGGAGATATCTTTGCAGGACTTGGATGGACGGGGAAGTCTGCGCACCGGGCGGAGCTGGTGTTTCAGACCGGCGTGCAGTCCGCCTACATGCAGGGCTGCTATGAGCAGCTCATGGCGGACAGGGATATTTTCCCGAACTGGCAATATCTTACGGCAAGAGACAGCAAAGTGCGGCCAGCTCACGCGGCAATGCACGGACGCGTCTGGCCCGCTGGTCATAAAATGTGGGACATCTGGTTCCCATACCGGAGCTGGCGGGTGAACAAGTGGTTCCGCTGCCGCTGCGGCGTAGTCGGGCTGACTGACTCGGATGTCAGCAGCCGTGGAATTGCAACAGATGTCCCGCTTGGGCGGCTGGTCAATCTGGCGGACGATCCAACAGCCAGGCCGCTGGCAGTTGAAACTGCGGTGCCTTATGGCGAGCAGGTGCCGGTCTGGGACGAGGCTGGCGCGCTGATCGGCTACGAAACGCTGGTGCCTGCTGATGCTGACCTTTCCGACCCTGACTATGGGGCGGAGCTGGAAGAGTGGGTCACTGCCGCAGTGGCGGAATGGCCGCCTGAGCTGGCCGCCTTGGTGCTGGCCGAGCTGTACAGCAATAAGGAGTTGATGGCCTATTTCGCCGCTGGGAAATAGGAGGAATGCGCAAATGGCTTTTTTAGGCGGTTTTGCAGGCGGACGATAAAAGGTGCGCGATGATCAGAGGAAAACGATCAGGAAGAATTCTAAACGAGGTCTAAACGTGGGTGGGCGCAATGACAAAGACAGAGCTGATTGAGCGGGCGGCGGCGGCGGCTAAGGTGAGCAAAAAAGCGGCGCAGGAAGTGCTGGACAGCGTGCTGGCAGATATTGCGCAAACGGCAGCGGAAGGCGGCGAGGTGCGGCTGTTTGGCTTTGGCACCTTCAAAAATATCAAACGGCAGGCCCGCATCTGTCGGAATCCGCAGACCGGCGAGCAGGTGCAGGTTGCAGCACGGACAGCAATCAAGTTCCGCCCGGCAAAAATAGCAAGGAAGGAGGAGGGCCGCTGATGGCGATCTCGCTGGACTGCAACAGCCTGGCTGTCCACGCCCTGATTGACGGCACGATCAGCAGGGTGAAGGGCGGACAGCTCCAGCGCATCGCGGCGGGCATTGTCCGGGAGTCAGTGATTGCCAACTTCGGATTCAGTGGCCGTCCGCCGTGGGCGGCCCTGGAGCATCGCAAAGGCGGCAGTCCGCTGATCAAGTCCGGAGGACTGAAGGGCAGTATCTACTCCCGTTACGACAGCGATGCCGCTTATGTTTATACCACAAAAAAATATGCGCCAACGCATCAGTTCGGAGCAAAAAAAGGAGAATACGGAACAGCGACGGCGAACGTGAAGGAGTTTAGTCGTAAGAATGGCTCAAAAGTGAGGGCACATACGCGGCAGCAACAGATTCCGTGGGGTGATGTTCCAGCCAGGCCGTTCATGCTGATTCAGGACGAGGATATTGTGAAAATTCAGGCCAAGCAAGCGATATTTATAGAGAGGGGAGCATGACGCTATATGTCGGTAAAGCGCAACCAGTCAATCTTGGCGCAGATAATGCTCTGCCAGATTGGGTGACATGGTTTCCGGAAGGGAAGGCGCAACTTGAGGATGGCCCAGAATATTGGGTTACTCCAGAGAGCTGGCAGCTCGTCAAAGCGGCCATCGACCGGCGTGGCTTGGAGTTGGTGGTTGATTACGAACATCAGACGCTGAATTCCGAAAAGAATGGTCAGCCAGCTCCAGCAATGGGCTGGTGTAAAGAATGGCGGTATGTGCCAGGGGTTGGCATTCAGGCCCGAGTCGAATGGAAACAGGCTGGGGCGGATTTCCTGCGGAAAGGAGAGTACCGGTACTTCTCTCCGGTTTTTGATATCAAAAAAGGAAGCGATGGCAAGCTGATCTTGAGCAGGGTGTACAATCTCGCCCTGACCAATGACCCGCGCACCAACAATCTCAAAGCAATTGCCGCTAAATTGGCGGCGGGAGAAAACGGAATGGATGTACAGCAAATTGCCGCCCTGCTGGGTATGGCGGAAACAGCCACGCCGGAAGAGGTGCTGGCTGAACTGGGCAAACTGAAGGAAAAGACAGGCAAGCTGGCTGAGTTGCTGGGTCTGCCTGCGGAAGCTGGATATGACCAGGTATTGGCGGCTGTGCAGCAGCTTGTCGGACCTGGCGCAGAAGAGATGGCTGCCATGAAGAAAGAGCAGGTCTGCGCTGCGAAGATGAAGGCAGCTCTTGGCCTGCCGAAAGATGCCAGCGATGATCTGGCAGTCATGACAATCAAGGCTAAGGCGGGTGCTGGAGACCAAGCCAAGGGTATGGCGGAAAAGCTGGCTGCGCTGGAAGAAGAGGCAGCATCTGTCAAGGCCGAGAAGCTGCTGGCTAAATATGCCGCCAAGCTCTCCCCTGGCATGTTGGCTGATAAAGAGGCTGATTGGGCTGGTTTTGCAAAACGGGATCCAAAAGGCTTTGAACAGATTGCCAAGAGCCTGCCGGATGCAGTTCCCGCGCCATTGCCAAGCAAGCAAGAGCAAGCCGACAATGTGCATTTAACACAAGAGGATGAGGTGTATTGCGCTAAATTTGGCGTGGATAAAAAAGAATACCTGAAAACCAAGCAGGAGGTCTTTCATGGCTGAGAGACAAATAGTTCGCGAAATTGGACGCACAAATCAAGGGCCTGTAGGCGCAGTCAAAATCGAATTCGGCAACATGCTGGCGCGCAACGCATCCGGGCACCTTGTTCATGCCGCAGACACTGCCGGGCTGGTTGTCTGCGGTGTGTGCGAGCAGACGGTTGACAACAGCGCAGGCGCGGCAGGCGCGGTCAAAGGGCAGTACGTGACCGGAGAGGCGTACTGGTTCAGCAATGACGGTACAAATCCCGTTACGGCAGCGGAGCTTGGCAAGAGTGTCTACGTGAAGACTTCGGCCAGCGTCTGCGTTGCCGCAGGCTCAACCAACAGCATTGTGGCAGGCGTGGCGATGGAATTGAGTGCCACTCGCGGCGTTAAAATCTTCATCGGGAGCAGATAATCATGCCAAGCGCAGTCAATCAAGCGGTATTGGATGCCCTCTACACTGGATGGCAGACCAAGCTGATGATGCAGTTCCGCAGCACAAAGACGTATTGGCAGCGGCTTGCCATGCCGACAAAGTCCAACGCGGCGAAAGAGGAATATCCGTTTGTCGAAGATTTGGGCCTGATGCAAGAATATTTCGGCGAGATGGCAGCGGAGAGCGTGATTGCGCAGCTGCATACTGTGCCGAACCGCAAATTTGCCAAGGTGGTCACTGTCCGCCGGGAGGATATCGAACGGGACAAGCTCAACCTGCTGCCGACCAGCGCGGCATCCTACGGCGAGGCGATGGCGTTGTGGCCCGACGACATGCTCGGCGAGGTGCTGCGCAGCATGTTCAGCATCCGCTGTTATGACAGCCAGTACTTCCTCGACACGGATCACCCGGTCGGCAGCGGCGTGGTCAGCAATGCAGGCACTAAAAAGCTGGATTTCTCCACCTTGGCAAAGGCGCAGGGCAGCTTCGGTCTTGGCAAGACGGCCATGCAGTCGCTCAAGGACAAGGACGGAAAACCGTACATGATCAGCCCGACCTTGCTTGTTGTTGGGGCTGATCTGGAGGACATGGCCAAGGCAGGCATGACGGCGGAACGGCTGGAGGACGGAAAAAACAATATCTACCGCAACGCCTGCGAGGTGCTGATGGTGCCGTGGATGCCAGCCAATCAATGGCTGCTGGTTGATGCCAGCAAGGTGACAAAACCGTTCATCGTGCAGACGGAAGTTGCGCCGCAGCCGCTGCCGCCGCCTTCGGTAGATTCCGACATGTGGAAAATGGAGGAAAAAGCGGTCTTTGGCTGCAAGGCGCGCGGCAATGCGCATGTGGCCTTCTGGCAGCTTGCATGGGGATCAGACGGGACGGTGGCGTGATGCAGGCAATCATAATCAGTTGCTCTTCGGAGCGCGGATTTCGGCGGGCTGGTGTTTTTCACCCGCATGGCAGGAAAACATGGATGCCGGGCGATCTGACCGAACAGCAGGTTGAACAAATTATGCAAGAGGCGCAGCGGCCTAACTCGCCATTGACCGTGATGATTGCGGATGCCGCTCTTGCCCTGCTCCGACCCTTCCTGCGCGTGTCTGAGACGCAAGCGCAGGCTGCTCTTGCCGAACTGCTACCGCCAGAGTCGATAAAAGGTGAGGGCGGAGAGAAGAAACCTGCGAAAAAGGAGAACAAGTCATGAACATGGGCCTCTGCTTTTTTGGAATAATCAGTGCTTCCACCGTTGTTTTGGCAGTAATGGCAGTGTATCCGACTATGCCGAAGGCAAGAGTGTGGAAGGACAAGAAAACAGGGTGTGAATATCTGGTTTCCGCTGGCAGCATCATCCCCCGCTTGGATGGCAGCCGCCAGCAGATTGGTTGCCGCTGGATTGACCCGGATACTGGCGTGGTGGCGACAGATGTGGGTATCCAGACTGCCGAGGTCACTTCAAGGACGATTGAGGCCTGCTCTCGGTCAGGCAAGCGGTTAGTTCCTGAGCCTACGCCTAGTGCAAAAAATGTACGCTGATTTCGATGATCTGACGACGGAAATAGACCGGCTCACGCTGATCCGGCTCACTGATGACGATAATCTCGGCGAGCCAAACCAGCACGTCTGCGCTCTGGCTCTGGTCAAAGCGTCGGAGCGGATTGACAGCAAGATCGGCATGAGGTACCCGCTGCCGCTGGCCGCGCCGCTGCCGGGCGCGCTCAAGGGCTGGTGCGTTGACATCGCAGCCTATTATCTTTTTGGCCGCAGGTCGGAATCTCCTGGAGATGTCTGGCGGGATCGCTATGAGCGGGCTGAAGCTGATTTGGACAAGGTGGCGCAGGGCAAGTTGACGCTCGGCTGGCCCGATCCGCAGGGGGAAGCCAGGCGGCAGCCAGTGCTGTTCAGCGCGCGCGCCGGTGTTTTTGGCGGCGGAGGTGTGCTGTGAACGACCTGCTCAACGCGGTGCGCGAAGTGCTGCTGGAAGGGCTTGATTCTGCGGTGTATCGGGCGGCTGACATCTACATTGCCGTAGCCGAGGATGATCCGCCGGTCGGCATGGGGTTTCCAGCGGTCGGCATCAAAGACGGCGGGGAGACTGTTTCCCAGCAAAGCTGCAATGTTGATGATGTGACGCAGCGGGTCAAATTGGTGCTGTGGGCAGCAAAATCGGCTGGCAGCGGGCAAGTGCAGGGCGACGCGACGCAGCCTGGTGTGCTGGGGACGGAGAAAGATGTTGAGCGTGCGCTGCGGTACAAGCCGCTGCCGCTGCGGGGCGAGCCGTTCGGGTTCAAGGTTGCATCGTCCGCATCAGAGCAGCTGGTGTCAGCGGCAGGAAGAATTGTGCAGCAGAAAATTGTGACGTTTGAATTTTTAAGGGAAAGACAATGGGATACAAGCTGAAGCAAAGCTGTCCCGCCTATTCGCCGGTAGATGGCGAGTGCGCAGGCAGGAGGTACGAGCATGGGGTGGAATATGTAGAAATTCCGCCGGGTGATGCCGATAATTTTGACAGCGCAGATGCGGCAATCAAGCCGCTGGCGGACTTCGGCAAGAGAAAGAAACAGGACGACAAGGAGACTGAGTAATGATCAACACCCGTGCCAATCTGAATCTGCTTGCCGTCTCCGCCGCGCTCAGAGAGACAGCAATCAACACGCCGCAGAACACAAGCCAGACCCTGCTGGTCTCGGCAGACAACTATCTGGATGTTTCGCCGCGACGCGAGAACAACGCCAGCGACGCGAATGGCCTGGAAGAACCTGATATCATTTATGATAACGGGAAGACAGCAACGCTGCCGCTGACATTCGACAAGCTCCAGCCGAACCAGGCCGCATTCATGCTTGCTTACGGCCTTGGATCAGTGACTTCGGCAACAGCTGGGACTGGAAAACTGCATACTATCAAGCCAATTGACGGCGACATAGACGCGGAACGCAGCAATCCGACGTTTACAGGCGTGCAGCGGCGGGCCAAGACTGTGGAATTTTTGCGGTCTGCAAGCATGGCTGTCTCATCCTGCTCGATCACCTTTGCGGCAGATGACTGGGTGAAGGGAGCGGCAAGCTGCGTCGGCACGGGCCGGACCGAATCGACCTTGACCGAGGTCAGCATCACAGCCTTGGATAACGTGACATCCCTGACTCTTCCTGTTGCCGCAGCCGGAACAACGGCCGCGGATCGGCTTGACAATGTGCACCAAGTCCGCGCCCTGTACGGCGGAGCGTGGCAGTGGATCAAGCCGACCGACTCACCGACAGCGACAACACTGACTGTTCCGTCGCTGGGCGGCGCAGGGGCAAGCGTGACCTACAAAGTGCTCTACGCGCAGACGCTGCCCGCATGGACGACCATGCCCGCCCGGATCAACGAGTCGCCCCTGCGCGTGTCGCAGATGTGTCTGACAATCGGCGGCGCGTGGAACGGCACGGCGTTTGTCGGCGGGGTCGGATTAGGCGCAAGTCTCGGCTCGTTCGAATGGAGCCTTGACAACAAGATATCGCCGGTCTTCACGCCCTGCGCTGGCGGTGCGTATGCGGGCCAGATGCTGCGTGGCAAGCGCGAGCAGAAGATCAAGCTGTCGCGGGAGCTGCGCAGCTTGCTGCTGGCGAACTATATGCGCAACAACGAGTATTTCGGCCTGTATGTGCTGTGCGAGGGCGCACTGTATGACGCGACCAACAAGTACACCCTTGAGGCGATTTTTCCCCGGCTCGGCGTGATCAGTGATCCGCTGAAGTCAAACAAGGATCGGGTGTCTGAAGACGGCGAGCTGACTGTGCTGCAAGACGCGACCTACGGCTCATCAATTTTCAGGATCAAAAATTTAGTCAGCGGCTATGCCGCATAACACGAGGATTATGCTATGAGAATCTGCGCAAAAGATGCGATCAGCACGCTGCGGATAGAAGATGCCCTGAGCGGATCGACACTGGAAATCCACTACCGGCTGCCAACCACGGAAGAGCGGCAGGCTGTGGTCAACGAGCAGCTGCGTAAAGAAGGCGGCGAGGTGATCAATGACTTTATCGCCTCCCGGATCAAATACGGCCTGCGGATCACAACCGGTTTCCGCGCGGGCGATTTTGGCCGGATGGAAGATGGCAAAGCGGTCCCAATGGCTTCTGATCCTAGACATGAGCACTATTATGCCGACTGGAAAGATGCGCTGGCAGAAGGCGCGGGTGATGTGCTGCTGCGCCTTGCATCGCATGTCTTTGATTCCTCGGTCTCGCTGGCAAAGCGTGAGGTTGAGGAAAAAAACTGACGGATGACCTTTCCGCGCTGCGGAAAGGTCTGTGCGGCGGACAGGACGAAGCAAACTGCGCGGCGGAATTCGGTGATGGGCTTGCGTGGGCCTGCCGTCGCTGCCCGCGCAAAAGGGCTGACGATCTGAATCCTTACACGCTCAAGCTCCTGCGCTGCTGGCAGCTCCAGGAGGCAGGATATCCGATAGCTGCAAACGATCTGACCTTGGATGAGTGGATGGATTTGGGAATTGTTCGACGGATGCTGTCCTCCGCAAAAACGCAATGAAGAACGCAGATGGAAATCATCAACAGAACTGCGACAGTCAACCTGGACACGCCGCACGGTATTACTCCCCGTTTCCGCTTTGTGTTCAGCAAAGCGGACGGGGCGGCGCACAATCTGACCGGGAAAAGCGTGAGCTTCGACATTTATGACGGCAGGATGACTCTGCTGTTCAGCGCGGGCAGCGGCATTGATGTCACGGGAAATGTCATTGACGTGCGGCTTGAAGGCGCAGCTTACACGCGGATACGCGAGTATCCGGGACGGCAGTACAGCTACGGCATGACCGTGGGCGATGATTTCCGCATTCAAGGAACATACCGCTCGCTGGCGCGGGCCGGGCCAGTCAGTCCGGCGCAAGAGGCAGTGCAGGTCGTCATCGCCAGCGTTGAGGTGCGGGTTTCTTTGGCAGCGCCCGCCGTGCCGTCAGCCGCAGCTGAGGAGATCGTGCTGGCGCAGCAGCTTGACCGGCCTGCCAGCCGTTCTCTGGCAGGAAAAATCAGGAGAAGGGAAGAGGATGGCAACGAGCTGCTTGAGCGGTGTCAAAAAGTTGGCAGAAGCAAATCTGGCAAAGAAAAATGGGCATGGTGCCCATTTATGAAAACGGTGTGGCGGTAGCCGCTCCGGGTATCAGCATGGAGGCTGATCATGGCATATGTAAACATTTTGTACGCGGATCAAATCATCAATCAGGCCGGAGATGATCTGGTCATCAGCAGCATTGTGCTCGCTGACAATGCTGCGGCACTGGTCGCGGCAGAGCACAAGCACATGCTGCGCAAGGTGCGGACTGTTATCGACGATGTGGTGACAACGCGGTATGACCGCAGTGTCGAAACCGGTGTGGACGAAAACAGCGATCCGATCTGGAGCTGGGTGACCGAATCTTCTCGCTCATACACGATGCCGCCTGCCCCGTAATTATGAACTTCCTCCGCATTCTGTTTGCGGGTGCGGAGGAGCTGGAGGAAATAATGGAACGCATCAACAGAACAACGACAGTCAATCTTGACACCCCGCACGGCCTTTTGCCCCGCTTCCGCTTTGCTTTTCACACTCCAGACGGCACAGGATATGATATCAGCGGCATCCTGATAACGTTTGAAATATACGAAAATAACATGGAGCTGCTCTGTGCGGCTTCGACAGATGCCGGTGGCGTTTCCGCCGTCGGCAATATTGCTGAGGTGTCGTTTGAAACGATAAGCGATTACGCTCTGGTGCGGGAATATCCGCAGAAGAGATACAAATATGGCATGACTGTCGGCAATGACTTCCGCATTCAGGGTCAGTATCGTTCGCTTCCACGCGCCGGAGCAGCGCAGGACAGCGCGGACAGCTGGCGGATCGAAGTCGGCGAGGTGGTGTGCGCTGTCAGTGTCGCTTCATCTTCTGGCCCGCAAGGCCCCGCAGGCCCACAGGGGCCGACTGGGCCAAAAGGCGATAAAGGCGATCAAGGAGCTGTCGGGCCACAAGGGCCGCAGGGAGAGAAGGGCGACAAGGGCGATCCGGGGACTGCTGGCCCGCAAGGACCGGCAGGAGCGGCTGGGGGACAGGGCGCGACCGGCCCCGCAGGCCCAGCCGGGCCGCAGGGACCTGCTGGTTTGAATGGCATTGATATTGTCACTTCTGTTCCGTCGCCAGTTCCTGGGCAAGTACGACTCTATGCGATGGCTGAGCCTGGTGTTGCTGGATTCGGTTCTTATGTATTGAGTCAAAACTGGATTAAATTTTCTACCAATGATTTTATGCTTTCTGTTGGACAGTTTGGATCTCTGAAAGCTTATCCTCCGAATGTCTATGGGTATATTGGTTTTTCTGTAGTTAGTTCGGGTATATATTATGGAGAGAGAGCAATAACTTTTACTGTATCAGCAACTAATTCTATGTATTACCCTTCTGTTCCATTTCTTTTTGTTGGAATTATAAATAATATTGTAGTATCAGATACGTATAAATCAATTGACCTTGCAAACTCTGAGGCTGTTGGTATTCAAACAGCTATTGGTTATCCTGGTCAAAATGTTAATTTTTTTGATGGAACATATACAGGAACATCATTTGGACTATCTCTTAGCAGCAATACTTTAACTATAAGATTTTCAGAAGGAAAAATTATAGTCAATGCTATTGTTGATGGGGTTGATTATTCAGAACAGAGGATTCTATCTAGTAAGGCGCTAAATCTGATAGATAAGGGATATCGTCTTGCTATTAGCTTTGGAACATACGCAAATGTTAATTATTTTGGAAACTATTTACTTGTAGATGATTACACAACAGATGGTCTTGTTTCTGCTCAAGCTATTTTCGGTGTCATGCCAGACGGTAAAATAGTTCGTTATCTTTGGAGATGACGTATGTCTGGAAATACTGCAACATTACAGATTGAAATCAAAGTTGGCGGCGACGGCACTGTTCAGCTCGGTCAAATCAACAGGGCGCTTGGACAAGTTGACGCGGCAGCGCGGCAGTCGGCGCAGGGGCTTGGCACGGCAAGTCAGGGCTTGGGGCAGCTCAAGGCGGCCTCTGTTGCCTTTTTGGCTATAGAGATGGCCAAAAAAGTGGCTGAATGGGGCAAAGAATATCTTTATCTTGCGGACAACATGTCCGTGCTGTCGGCAAAAATGGGGCTGGTTACTGGTTCCGCCGCAGAACAGCAGGCGGTGCAGCAGCAGCTCTATGCGATGTCGCAGGAGACGCGCACAGCGATCTCTGCCAATGCCGATGCGTTTTTCAGTTATTCCAACGCCATGGCTTCAACGGGCGCGTCCAGCAAGGATGTGCTCGAAGTTGTTGATTTGGTTACTAAGTCACTGAAAGTCAGCGGCGCGACTGCTGCGGAGTCATCCTCTTTTACCTTGCAGTTTGGCCAGGCTCTGTCTTCGGGTGTCCTGCAAGGCGATGAATTCCGCGCAATGGTTGAATCCAACTCAGTCTTTGCACGGGAGCTGGCTAAATCTCTCGATACAGACATCGCCGGACTGCTGGCCATGTCTTCGGCAGGCGAACTGACCACCGCCAAGCTGGCGGAAGACTTCCCGGCGATGGCCCAAAACATCAACGCTTCTTTCGAGCAGATTCCGCCGACCATCGAGGGCGCGCTGACCACGGTGCAGAACGTCTTCGCGATGGTGCTGGGCGGGGCAAATGATGCGACGGGGGGCACGCAGTTTTTGGCTGAGGAGATATCCGGGTTGGCTGTCACGGTTCAGGCTAATGCGCCAGCCATCCAAGCCTTGTTCTCCGGCATTGTCGTCTTGGCGGACAGTGCCGTCAGGTCGATATCCGGCGTTGTCGGGGTGATTCAGACTTTGGCATCCTCTGCAACAACTGCAACTGCCTATGTTGTTGATAAGTTGTCAGTAGCTGCTGATTATTACGGAGTAACCGAAAATGCTGTAATGAATGTTAAAGCCGCCACAGATGCGGCTAGAGAGTCGGCTGTTGACCTTGCGGGTAAGGCTATTGGTAGTTTCACCCAAATGGTGCAATCAACTGCCAATGCCAAAAAAGAGCAGGAGGAGTACCGAAAGTCCATTGCAGGCAGCTCAGAGCAGGTGCTGAAGGATATTGATGCGCAGAAGAAGCGGGAGCAGGAGCATTCTGGCAGTGTTGACCGGATGACCAAGGCCGAAGCCAACGCGGCGGGTGAGCGGGCAAAAATCCTTGACGACATGTACAAAGCTATCGGCGGGGAGGCATATTACCAGCACGAAGCCGAGAAGGCTCTTGCCCATGTCGAGGTGCTGAAAAAGGCCGGGGCAACCGAGGAAGAGCAGGCGCGATACACTTACGGAAAAATAGCGGAATTATCCGAGCAGGCGTGGAAAAAAGGTGAAACGGCGGCGGGAGAATATCTTGATCAGATTAAGAGTTCGATGGCTGATGCAGTTGGCGTGACGCAGCAGTCCAGCGCAGCGTATGCTGATGCCATCACGAAAGCATGGAAAGATGCAAGGGTTGGTTCTGATGAATATTTTTCAGTTCAATCAGAAAAACTACAGAAAGAAAAGGATGAGATAGCTGCCGCAACAGGAAACAATCTTCTTGCTGAACAATGGTATTATTCAGAACTTTCTAAATTATCTCATGAAACAGGACAGTCTGTAGTCGGAGATTTGTCTGCGATTACAGATGCAGCGCAGACGCTCGGAGGAGTTTCTCCTGTCATTTCTGTTGATGCTGATACGAATTCTGCGCTTGAAAACATGTCTTCTGCGCAGTCTGCTGCTGAACAGCTTAATTCATCTACTGCTATTGTATCGGTTGATGCGGACACCTCAAATTTCAACAGCAAGATGAATGCTGTTGAATCACGCGTGGAGCATATCAAGGGGCAGTTCGGTGTCAATACCAAGGATGCTGGGGAGCTTAGAGCGGCTATAGAAATGCTCAATCGCACTCCTACCCTTGATCCATTTGGCGACACGCGCAAGAGGTACCGGGAGTTGATTGATGAAATCAACAGGAATCAGGGTGCTTCTTCGGTAACAACATCAAGCCAGCCAACAGGGGTTGGAAGTTACACAGGAGGAAGCTACTTCAGTGGATTTTCCGGCGGCGGCTATACTGGAGATGCCCCCCGTTCTGGCGGCATTGACGGCGAAGGCGGGTATTTGGCAATACTGCATCCGCAAGAGACTGTCATTGATCATACCGCCCCAGACAAGGCGGCGATTGGCAGTCTGTTCAGCCAGTTCGCCGTGCCGCAGACGCAAGCGGCCAACAGCTTCACCGGCCAGTTCGCCGTGCCGCAGATCAATTTGATGGCCCCGGCGCAGGCCATGCGCGACGCGATGCCGCAGATGCCGCAGCTTCAAGCGGCCAGCAGCTTCACTGGCCAGTTCGCCATGCCGCAGATCAACTTGATGGCCCCGGTGCAGG
>NZ_JBLWEN010000003.1:0-7722 GCF_048287415.1 Candidatus Electronema sp. JM | reverse complement strand
CTCCAAACTCAGGCCATCCCGCTCTTTAATCTCCAAAACCTTCCGACGAAAATCTATTGAATAGGCCATCTGTTTTGTGTGGTTCAGTATGGTGTCATTTTATAGTGCTTCAGCTATATTTCCCCAGACTGAATCAGGGCATCAAACGCCCGTTGCAGCTCGCTGATCATCGTTCACCTCAAGGTGTTGAGCAGGAAGGCGACTTTGTCGGCATTGAACATAAGCATCGCCAACAGGAAGACTATGGCCAAAGGCAGGCGTTTTACAGCGTTGACAAAAATTTTGAGCAGTTTTTTTCCCCCTTACTCCCTTACTCCAACGGATACGCGCAGGGCAGCCCCTGCCACGTGGTGAATTCCAACTTGCCATCCTGCATGGCGGTGATGTAGTCCGGTGTGAGCGGAATTTTGCCTTTGCCGCCGGGCGCGTCCAAGACAAATTTGGGCACAGCCATGCCGGAAACCGTGCCGATAAGCTGGCGCATGACCGCCAGCCCGTCCTTGACCGGGGTGCGGAAATGGCTGGTGCCTTTGGTCAAATCAGCCTGCATCAGATAATAGGGCTTGACCCGCAGCCGGAGCAGGCCGCAGAAAAGCTGGCGCAGCGTTTCGGCGGAATCATTCACCCCTTTCAGCAGCACAGTCTGGCAGCCAAGCGGAATGCCCGCGTCGGCAAGGAGCGTGCAGGCGCGTTCCGCCTCTTTGGTCAGCTCCGCCGGGTGATTGAAATGGGTGTTGATGTAGAGCGGGTGAAATTGGCGCAGCATGGCGCAGAGTTCGGGCGTGATGCGCATCGGCAGGGTGCAGGGCGTGCGGGTGCCGATGCGGATGACCTCAATGCTCGGCACTTCCCGCAGCCGCCGCAGGATATCTTCCAGCCGCGCGTCGGCAAGCAGGAGCGGGTCGCCGCCGGAAATCAGCACCTCGCGCACAGCCGGCGTGCGGCGCAAGTAATCCAGCGCGGCGGCGAAATGCTCCTCGCTGAAGCGCATGGTCTCGCCGCCAACCTTGCGCTTGCGTGTGCAGAAGCGGCAGTACATGGCGCACTGGCCGCTGACCAAAAGCAGCACCCGGTCCGGGTATTTATGCACCAGATTCGGCACCGGACTCAAGTTTTCTTCGCCAAGCGGGTCTTCCATGCCGACCGGATCGTTCAGTTCGCGCAAATCCGGTGCCGCTTGGAGCCGCAGCGCGTCGCAGTTCTTGATCAGCTCCAGATAATAAGGTGTTATCCGCATTGGATAGCGGGCGATGACCGCGTCCGTTGCCGCCGGATCGCAGCCCAGCGCACGCGCCAGCCCTGCGCCGTCCGTGACGCTGTTCTGCAATTCTTCCTGCCAAGTTGCCATATTTTTTGCCGTCTGCGCGGGATTCTTCTTTGCTGGAATAGTTGTGCTTGGTTTGCAGCGGCTAAGAGTAACAGTGCTTGCCGTCTCTGTCCAGACAAGCCGCACAGGCCCGCAAACTCTGACGCAATTCTGCGGCCTTTTGCCGCTTTCTATTTGACAGGCCGCTGTTTTCTTTGTACTGTCAAGTCTTTTTCCGCCGGAAAAATAACAGTCCGGCCTTGCGCATATCCAGCATCGAATTTCCGGGAGTCATTTTATGTGTCGTTTAGCCCTGAAAACCGCAGATATTCCCTTTTCGCCCTACGAGGTGCTTGTCGGCATGGAGGCCATGCAGGAGGGATACGACGGCAGCGGCCTTGGCCTGCTGCTGCGCGGGGTCAGCTTTGAGGATTTCAAATACAAAAAAGAGGAGCAGGTCATCCTGTCCGGCATCGCCCACAGCGAGGCGGCCTTCCGGCGTTTGCACCAGCACATGGAGGAACGCGGCTTTGAGCAGGAGTACGACCATCAGTTCAAGGTCAACGCCGCGCTGATCGAGGCCAAAGACCGCTATCAGTACATCGTCCGGGTCTATAAGAAGCCGCAGGGGATGAGCGAGGCCGAGCTGGAAGACAGGCTGATGCAGACCCGCCTTTTCCTGCGCAAGAACGGCGAGGAGAACGGCGGCGATCTGACCGTGTTTTCTTTCTGGTCAGATGTGGTCATGATCAAGGAGGTCGGCTGGCCGCTAGATATTGGCGACGCGCTCGGTCTCAATGACGGGCGCATCAAGGCCCGCGTGGTCATGGCGCAGGGGCGGCAGAACACCAACTACGGCATCAACCTCTACGCCTGCCATCCCTTCTTCATTCAGGGCATCGCCACGATGACCAACGGCGAGAACACCGCCTTTGTGCCAATCAAGGAATGGCTGCTGGGCAAGAATATCCCCGGCTACATGGGCTATCAGTCAGACTCCGAGGTCTTCGCGCATATTCTGCATTACGTGACCAAGAAGCTGAATCTGCCGCTGGCCTGCTACAAGCACGTCATCACCCCGCTGAAGACCGAGGAACTGAACAAGCATCCGCAGGGCGAATTCCTCAAAGGGCTGCGCACCGCCTGCCGCCGTTTGATTATTGACGGCCCGAACGCGGTCATCGGCACGCTGCCGGATGAATCCTGCCTCATCGTCATGGATCAGAAGAAGATGCGGCCAGCAACAGTCGGCGGACGGCCCGGCGCGTGGGCCATCGCCTCGGAGATGTGCGGCGTGGAAGCACTCATTCCTGACCGCGACCCCAGCCTCGACTTCCAGCCCATGCGCGAACACACAGTCATCATTCCCCCTGACAGAAAGGAACTTCAGATATGGTCTCAGTTCGATCAATTTACACTCAGCCAGGCAGCCTGACCTACAGCGACCTGCCCTGGATCATCCAGCACCGCGAAGACCGCTGCACGCTTTGCGGCCAATGCACGGCAGTCTGTCCAAAGCAGGCGATTTACCTGACCTACCGCAGGCAGCGCGTGCCCAAGCTGGATATTCTCCAGAAGAAGCGCGGCAACGATTACCGCCATTTTGTCGGCATCCGCCAAAACACGGACATTGCCAAGATGTGCATCGGCTGCGGCATGTGCTCTTCCGTCTGCCCGAACGAGGCGATTGGCCCGGTGCCGAATAGCAACGAGCATCGTTCCCGCTTCCACATGGACGAGAAGGGCGATGCTTGGAAACGCGGCGGACGGCGCAATGTGGCGGGCAAGACCATCCTTGACCGCATCGCCTTTGACCGCATCTCCATGCTCACCGACCCGGCCTTGGATGCCGGGCGGCACGAGTTCAACATCAACACCATCTTGGGCCGCATTCTGCCGCCGGAGGAGTTTCTCCGCCGTCAGCAGGCAGGCGAGTGGATTCCGCCGACGCGCGAGATATTCCCCTTCGTGATCGGCTCGATGTCCTTTGGCGCGCTTTCGCCGAACATGTGGCTGGGGCTGCTCCAAGGCGTGGCCTACTGCAACGAGGTGCTGGGCATTCCCGTGGTCATGGCCACTGGCGAGGGCGGCTGTCCGCCGTGGGTGCTGCGCAGTCCGTTCCTCAAATACATCATCCTGCAAATCGCTTCCGGCTATTTCGGCTGGGACGAAATCATCCGCGCCATCCCGGAGATGCAGTGCGACCCGGCGGCCATCGAGATCAAATACGGCCAAGGCGCGAAGCCAGGCGACGGCGGCCTGCTGATGTGGTTCAAGGTCAGCAAGCTGATCGCCCGCCTGCGCGGTGTGCCGGAAGGCGTTGACCTGCCTTCGCCGCCCGTGCATCAGACGCTCTACTCGATTGAGGAAAGCGTCATGAAGATGATCCAGACCATGTCTATGGCCTTTGGCTTCCGCGTGCCGGTCTATCCGAAGATTTCCGGCTCCACTTCGGCCAAGTCGGTGCTCAACAATCTCGTGCGCAATCCCTACGCGGGCGGCCTGCTGATTGACGGCATAGACGGCGGCACCGGCGCGGCCTACAACATCAGTATGGATGCCACCGGCCATCCGATTGCCTCCAATGTGCGCGAGTGCTATTTAGATTTGGTCGCCCAAGGCCGCCAGAACGAGATTCCGCTCTTTGCCGCAGGCGGCATCGGCAAGAACGGCAACGTCACCCAGAACGGCATGGCCCTGATCATGCTCGGCGCGTCCGGCGTGCATATCGGCAAGTACATCATGCAGGCCTGCGCAGGCTGTCTTGGCAACGAGATGGGCCGCTGCAACGTCTGCAATGTTGGCATTTGTCCGAAAGGCATCACCAGCCAGAATCCCAAGCTCTACCGCAGGCTTGACCCGGATGATGTCGCCCAGCGCGTGGCCGATGTCTTCTCCTCCATCAGGACGGAGATGAAGAAGATCATGGCCCCGCTTGGCCGTTCGCAGAGCCTGCCCATCGGCATGTCTGATGCCCTGGGCATTGACGATGCAGACGCGGCGCAGCGGCTGGGGATTAAGTATATTTGTTAGCTGTTGCTGCCGACATGCCGATCATAAGCAGATTCCTTGGAATCATCATCGCCATGTACTGGGATGATCATAGTCCTCCGCATTTTCATGCAAAATATGATGGCTATGAAATCACGGTAGATATTCTTACCGGCGTGGTGGAAGGACGGTTTCCAAAGAGAGCTTTGCGGCATGTGCTTGAATGGCATGAACTGCATCAGGATGAATTGATTGCAAACTGGGAGCTGTGCTGAAAAAAGGCGGCTCCCAACTCCGTCGAACCGTTGGAGTGAGTATGTTTCTTCATATTACAGATGCCAAACATCTTGAAGGCTACAAGGTGGAAGTGGCATTTAACAATGGAAAGAGAGGTATTGCTGATTTGTCTGAAGCGTTGCATGGCCCTGTTTTCGAGCCGCTCAAGAATCAGGAAATATTTTCCTCCTTTGTTGTGGATAAGGAGCTGGAAACGCTTGTTTGGCCAAACGGCGCAGATTTAGCCCCTGAATATATTTTCTTTCAAGCATTTAAAAATGATACTGAGCTGCAAGAACAATTTAGAAAATTTGGATATATTAGATAGCTATTAACAGATGAAATTTAGCAAAATAAATGGATTAGGCATCCAGGAGGTGCTGTGATGAAACGATCAGTTTTATTGTTTTCGCTTGTCATCCTCTTCAGCAGTTTATCAACATCCTTTGCTGAAAATAAGTTTGTTCAATCTGCCAAGGTCGATCTTGATGGCGATGGAAAAACAGACAGCATTGTACTTTCTGGAATTACAGCCAATGGTAGTTTTCATCTTAAAATAAATACAGTTTCAGCGGATGGGAAATTTGATTCTGATCCAGTTGATGGGTTTCTTGTTATAGATATCGATAAACAAGATAACTACAAAGAAATCGCAGTGCATACCCCTGGGCCAAGCGATGACGATGAATATCTCATTTATTGGTATGATGGAAAATCCATTCAAAAAATGGAACATTTATCAAGGTGGCCAGAATTCCTTGGTAATGGAATCGTCTATGTAAAAAACTGGATGGGGTTCTGGTCGCAAAACAACAAGTATGTTCTTGACAAGAAAAACAGAAAACTCTACGAAGTCCCACAGGAATTTTATGCTGTTGGCGTGGAGGCTACGGTCAAAGAAAGCTTTCCTATTTACAAGACACGGGAATATAAGGATGTCGTTGCCTATCTCAAACCAGAAACTAAAATGACACTGTTGGTTTGTGATCCATCGCCAGCAGGCAAATACTCTTCTTGGTCTTATCTTGTCAAATCTTCATCAGGATTAATCGGCTGGGCTAGAGAAAATCAGTTTTCACAAAAAGTGCAAGGCTTACCTCTGGCTGATTAATCCCCACGCAATATTCTTGATGCAAGAGACAAACAGCCATCCGGCATTTCCTGTCCATCACACGGATTTTATACTATGACTGAACAAGTAAAAAAGACTGCAATCATACGCGGCAAGGATGCCAACGGCCTGCGCCTGACATCCAAGATTTTTGAAGAAGAAGTGCGCGGCGCGGCGGCTGACGCGGACGAGCTGCTGCTCGAATCCTTTGGCCAGCACAACATTGGCCTGCGGCTGGGCGGGCGCAAGGACAGGCCGCTGACCATCCGGGTCAAGGGGCCGGTCGGGCAACGCTTGGGCTGCATGGGCTTGCCTGGCACCACGGTCATCTGCGAAGGCTCGGCCTCGGACGACGTGGGCTATCTCAACATCGGCGCGGATGTGATCGTCAAAGGCGACGCGACCAACGGCGCGTGCAGCGCGATGGCGGGCGGGCGGGTGATGATTGGCGGCTCCATCGGCGCGCGCGGCCTGACCATGACCAAGTGGAACCCGGACTACCAACGCCCGCAGATGTGGGTGCTTGGCTCGGTCGGCGACACTTTCGCCGAATTCAACTGCGGCGGCATCGCGGTGGTTTGCGGCCATAACCCGAAAAACCCGGACAGCGTGCTCGGCTACCGGCCCTGCGTGGGCATGGTCGGCGGCTGGGTCTATTTCCGGGGCAAAACCGACGGCAGCTATGCCCGCAACAGCGCCAAGCTGACCCAGCCCAATGACGAGGAATGGCAGTGGCTGATCGAGCGTCTGCCGGAATACCTCAACGCCATCGGCAGGCCGGAATTGCTCGACGAACTGAGCAAACGCGAGGAATGGAACCTGCTCGCCGCTGTCAGCCCGCAGGAACGCGCTCTGCTGTCCTCTGGGCCGATGCCGATGTCCGAGTTTGCCAAGCGCGTGTGGAGCGCAGGCTTCGGCGGCGGCGACCCATTGCGCGACCTCGCCCCAACGCTCGACCGCTCGGTGGTCGGCGTGATTGAGACCGGCGAGCTGCGCAGGCGCAAGCCGTGGTGGGTCAACCGCGACTCCGCCGCGCCCTGCACCTACTACTGCCCGATGCACATCCCGACCATTGACCGGCTGCGGATGATCCGCGAGGGCAGGAACGAGGAGGCCTACGAGATGCTGCTGCGCTACACGCCCTTCCCGGCTTCGGTCTGCGGCACCATCTGCCCGAACCTCTGCATCCAGAACTGCTCGCGCAAGAAGATAGATTTCTCCATTGATGTCTCGATCTTGGGCCAGGCGGTGCACAACGTGGATCCGCCCAAAGGCAAGCCCGCTACTGGCCGCAAAGTGGCGATCATCGGCGGCGGCCCGGCAGGCATGGGCGCGGCCTGGCATCTGGCTTTGGCCGGCGTTGAGGCCCATATTTTTGAGAAAAGCGACCAGCTTGGCGGCAAGCTGGCCCAGACCATTCCGTGGGAGCGGCTGTCCAAGGCGGTCTGGGAGATGGAGGTGCAGCGGTTCCTCAAGCAGGAGCTGATTCATGTCAATCTCGGCGTGAGCATGACGCAGGAGAAAATCGAGCAGCTCAAGGCCGAGTACGATTACGTCCTGATCGCGGTCGGCACGCATCAGCCGAAAACTATTCCGTTTACCGGCCACGAGCGGGTGATTCCGGCTCTTGAGTATCTCAAGGCGGCGAAGAGCGAGCATCCGATGGCTACTGGCAAGCAGGTGGTGATCATCGGCGCGGGCAATGTCGGCTGCGACGTGGCGGCGGAGTGCTACAGATTGGGTGCTGATTCCGTGACCTTGGTTGACATCCAGAAGCCGCTGGCCTTTGGCAAGGAGCGCGAGGCTGCCGAGGCGTTGGGCGCGGTCTTCAAGTGGCCGGTGATGACGAAAGAGGTTACGGAACAGGGCCTTGTCACCGACAAAGGCGAGCTGATTCCCGCGCAAACGGTCATCATTTCCATCGGCGATGTGCCCAGCCTGCCTTTCCTGCCGGAGAGCGTGCAAGTAGTGAAGATCGCAGGCGGTTCGTGGATTAAGACTGATGAAGCCGGACGCACCAGCGATCCGAAAATACTTG
>NZ_JBLWEN010000002.1:0-39979 GCF_048287415.1 Candidatus Electronema sp. JM | reverse complement strand
GTGAAGCATACCAAGCGCGGCGGCGTTCCGCAGCAAAAAATGCTCCTGCCTTTTCCGCCCGCGAAGACGCATTCATTTGCTTTTCTCCCTCGGCGGTGATAATATAGTTTATTTTTGCTGAAGCGGAATGCGTGTCCGCATCTCGCCCGCAGGCCTGCGCGAGTCCCACGTCCACGACGTGATCATCACCCGCGAGGTGCCCAACTGCCGCACTGAGGGGCTGTCGCGTTTGCCCTCCTGCTCCGTTCCGCGTGCAAGGTGCCCTGAGCGGAGCAGAACAAGGTGATTTCTGGACGTTTCCGTTTGTTGAGAATGTTCTGTTCTCAGCCTTTTCCTCTCCGCTCAGGCGGCAGCTCTTTTTTGGGCGGCAGGTGCAATACGTTGATAACAAACGACAACTGTTTGTTATCACAAAAACGAGCTGAACTGTTCAACTGGTTTGGCCTGCCGCCAAAAAAAGCGGTTCCAGCCGTTGCATGATGCCCCGGCCTGGCGTATAGTTCATCGTTTTTCATGCTCATGCTTTTTTGCCGCTGCGGTGTTCAGTCCGCAACCGACCACGTTATTTGAGGAAAATTTCTATGAACAACAACCTGAAACTGCGAAGCTGGCTGCTCTTTTTCATGATAGTTTTTTCCATCCTCTTCATTGTGCCGTCGTTTTACAAAGGCACGCCGGAGTGGTGGAAAAAGTATCTGGCCCCCAAAGGACTTCAGCTCGGCCTTGACCTGCAAGGCGGAATGCACCTTGTTCTGCGGGCGGATATAGACAAAGCTCTGAAAAATTCTTTAGAGCTGGCCGCCGCTGATCTGAAAGACCAGCTGGCTGCGAAAAACATCTCGGCGGTGCAGATGGATTCGCCTGACCCGGCGCAATTAGTCTTCACCTTGCCGAACACCGGGGCGGTGGACACGGTCAATCAGCTCGCCAAAAAAGATTTTCCGCACTTGGAAATCAAGGTTGACGCAGCGGCAGGCAGCTTTCCCCGCGTCACGCTCAAACTGGCCAAGCAGGAGAGCGAGCGCATCCGCACCACCGCTGTCACGCAGTCGCTGGAGATCATCCGCAACCGTATTGACCAGTTCGGCGTGGCCGAGCCGGTGATTGTCCAGCAGGGCGACAACGAAATTGTGGTGCAGCTGCCTGGCGTGAAAGACCCGCAGCGGGCGATTGACCTGATCGGCAAGACCGCCCAGCTGGAATTCAAAATGGTGTCTGACGAGGCCGGGCTGGACTTGCCCGCGCTGGTCAGCCAAGCTGTGACTTCCGGGAAATGGAAGGAAGGCGGCAGCATCCGTCAGCTCAATCTTGCCTTGCAGAGCAGTCTGCCCAAAGGCACGGAAATCAGTTTTGAGCGCGTCGTTGACAAGCAGACAAAAAAAGAGCGCAAGGTGCCGCTGCTGCTGGAAAGCCGGGTGATGATGACTGGCGAGATGGTCAAGACGGCCAAAATGGGTTTTGGCGGCAACTTCAACGAGCCGCTGGTGAGCATGGAGCTGACTGGTCGTGGCGGTTCAATTTTTGCTGATATCACCAGCAAGAACGTGGGCCGCCGCTTCGCCATCATCCTTGATGAGGTGGTGCGCTCGGCCCCGGTGATCATTAATAAAATCCTCGGCGGTTCGGCGCAGATTTCCGGCAGCTTCACCACCGAAGAGGCCAATGACTTGGCCATTGTCCTTCGCGCAGGCGCACTGCCCGCGCCAGTGGAAATTATTCAGAACATGACGGTCGGCGCCAGCATGGGCCAGGATGCGATTAATCAAAGCATCAACGCGGGCTTGGCAGGCGCGATTCTGGTGTTGCTCTTCATTGGTGTGTATTACCGCCTCTCCGGCCTGGTCGCAGATTTCGGCCTTGCCCTGAACATTCTTTTCTTAGTCGCTGGGTTGGCTATTTTCGGCGCAACGCTGACCCTGCCCGGCGTGGCAGGCATCATCCTTTCCATCGGCATGGGCGTTGACGCGAACGTCCTGATCTACGAACGGATGCGGGAGGAGTTCGACCTCGGCAAATCGCTGCGCTCCGGCATTTCCGCTGGTTTTGACAACGCCTTCCTCTCGATTGTTGACTCGCAGCTCACCACCCTGATCACCGCGCTGGCCCTCTTTCTCTTCGGCACCGGCCCGATCAAAGGCTTTGCCGTCACCCTTTCGCTGGGCGTAATCTTCAACTTGGTCGCGGCCCTGTTCTGCTCGAGGGTGGCCTTTGACTGGATCGCTGCCAGCCGCAAGGTGGAGACGCTGAAGTTCATGCTCTTCATCAAAAAGCCGAAGATTGATTTCATGGGCATCAGGAAGATCGGCTTCATTGTCTCCGGCTCGCTCACGCTCCTTGGCTTCTTCGCCTTTGCGCAAATCATGCTGGGCAATGCCAATATCGGTGTTGATTTCTCCGGCGGCTCCCTGCTGCAATACAAAGCGGAAAAGCCCTTTGAGCTGGATCAAGTGCGCACTGTTCTGAGCAAAAACGGCTTGGAGACCGATTTGCAGCATGTGACCAGCGAGCACCGCCTGATCATCAAAATCAAGAAGACCGAAGACACGGTCGGACATCTCAGCGACAAAGTCAATACCTCGCTGGCCTCCGTGCAAGGCAATAAGTTCACCTTGGAAAGCCAGTCAGAGATAGGCTCGTCCATCTCCAACACCCTGCGCAACCAAGCCTTGTTCGCCACCGCCATCTCTTTGGTCGGCATTATTCTTTATCTGGGCATCCGCTTCGACCTCAGCTTCGCCGTGGCTGCCGCTGTGGCCTCGTTTCATGACGTGTTCGCCGTGCTGGGCGTGCTCTGGCTGTTAGATGTGGAAATCACCCTGCTGATTCTGACCGCCTTGCTGACGCTGGCTGGCTACTCCCTCAACGACACCGTGGTCATCTTCGACCGCATCCGCGAGAACATCGCCAAGCACGGCGCGGACAGCAACATGCCCCAGATCATCAACATCAGCACCAACGAAGTGCTGGCCCGGACGCTGATCATCTCGCTGGCCACCTTCATGTCGCTGGCCGCCCTCTTCTTCTTTGGCGGCGCGGTGATTCATGATTTTTCCCTTACTCTGCTGCTCGGCATGATAGTCGGCACCTACTCGTCCATCTTCGTGGCCAGCCCGCTGCTGACCCTGAAGAAGCGTGCGAATGTGCATGAATGAACCGGCGGCGCGGACGCTGGCAGATATCTTCGCCGGGGCGGGCGGCCTTTCCTGCGGACTGGAAATGGCAGGATTCCGCCCGCTGCTGGCGAATGAGCTGAATCCTGCCGCCGCCGCGACCTACCGCCTCAACCACCCGGACACCGCGCTGCTGGAGGGCGACATCCGCCAGATCAGCGCGGCGGAGCTGACGGCGCGGCTGGGTCTGCGGCAGGGCGAGCTGGACTTGCTCGCCGGAGGGCCGCCCTGCCAAGGTTTCTCCATCAACGCGCCGGTGCGCTCGTTGGATGACGACCGGAATCATCTTTTTAAAGAATTCATGAGGGCGGCTGAGGTGCTGCGGCCCAAGGCGGTGCTGATCGAAAACGTGCCCGGCATCATCTCGCTGGGCCGGGGCACCGTGGTCGAGCAGATTTATCAGGAGCTGGCCCGGCTTGGCTACACAACTGCGCACCGCATCCTTTTTGCAGGCCATTACGGCGTGCCGCAGCTGCGTTTCCGCACCATTTTCATAGCCCTTCGCTCAAAAAATGCGGAGATCAGCTTTCCGCCGCCGGAATATGCGGCGACGGCTGCCGCAAATTTCACCGGCGCACGCGAGCTTTGCCTTGACATCCTGCCACTGTTTCATCAGCGGCTGAAACCGCAGACCACTGTCTGCGACGCTCTTTCGGATCTGCCGGAAATTGGCCCTGAGCAGCAAGAGGAAATGCTGTCTTATGCGGCTGAACCCACCAACGAATACCAAAAACTGCTGCGGCAGGGCAGTTCTCAAGTTTGTAATCATCGCTGCAACCGACTGAGCACAATCAATCTGGAGCGGCTGCGGCATATTCCGCAAGGCGGCAGCTGGCGTGACATTCCGTTTGAGCTGCTGCCAGCAGGTTTGCGTCGCGCCCGCCGGAGCGATCATACTAAACGCTACGGCAGGCTTGATCCGAACGGTCTTTGCTCCACAATTTTGACCAAATGCGATCCGCACTGGGGCAGTTTTTTTCATCCAACTCAAGACCGGGTGATTTCTGTCAGGGAGGCGGCGAGAATGCAGTCTTTTCCAGATTGCTATCATTTCACCGGCTCGCTGACGCAGCAATATGAGCAGGTCGGCAATGCGGTACCGCCGCTGCTGGCCCGCGCCATTGGCAGGACAATTAGCAACATGCTGGAGCAATGTTAAAAAAAAAGGATATTGTTGAAATCTTTGGCCATGCGCCTGATGATCTTTCTCTGTCCGCAAGGTCATTGTGGAATTTGGGCGCATGTCCTTTTCTCAAAAAATCCTGTATTAAAATTAACCATGATCAGAGCATTGTTTACGGCACCTGTTCTGTGACTTCGCCTCATGGCGATGTCATTATCTGTCCAAACCGTTTCTACGCAGACAACTACGCTGTTCTGCGGCGGGCTGCGGAAGATGCCTTCGGCAGTATTCCTTTCCTGCTTTTCAGTGAGTATATTGAGCAGCGCGGTAAAATCAAAGAATGCGTTGTTGTTCTTGGCAAGAATTCAGGAAAGGAGATTCAGGCAGGCCGGAGCCTTTCAATAGATTGGATTCTGGCCCGGATTGAGGGCGGCCAGCTTGCGGAATATATAGGTCTTGAAATACAAAGCATAGATATAACAGGGAACTACAGGGATGCTTGGCATGGATATAAAAATCTGCCAATCACGAAAAAAAATTCTGAAGAGCTTCCTTCCTCAAATCACGGCCTGAATTGGGCAAATGTTCATAAACGGCTGATTCCTCAGCTCATCCGCAAGGGAATTATCTGCTCGCGTTCAAACCTTGTCAAAAAAGGTCTGTATTTTATTCTGCCAGAAGTTGTTTTCAAAAAATTTGAAGACGTTGTCGGTGCAGATATTCCTCACGCTGCAAAGGCGGCTTCTGATACTCTGACCGTTTTCACCTATCAGTTAGGTGCCGCTGAACAGGCAGGCTGGCATCGGCAACTGCTGCCTGCTCGCACGCTTCGCTTCACCTTGAACGACTTCTCAACCCGCTTCATCTCCGGGCCTGATCTCCCTTCCGGCGAGGCGCTGGACGCAGCCGTCCAGCGTGTTCTTGGTTCAGAATGAAACCGCCCTCCTTGAAAACCTTTTCACCATCATAAACTATGCCGCAGCTTAAATGTTTCACCGCGTATGATGTCCGGGGCCGTGTGCCAGAAGAACTGAACCCGGAAATTGCGGCGCGGATTGGCTTGGCCTTCTGCTGCCAGATCAAGGCCCGCAAGATCGTGATTGGCCGTGATGTCCGCCTGTCCAGCCCGGAGCTTGCCGAAACCCTCTGCGATGTGCTGACCAAGACAGGCATTGATGTCCTTGACATTGGTCTCTGCGGCACCGAGGAGGTCTATTTTGCGGTCTTCAGCGGTGAGGCGGAAGGGATTGACGGCGGCATCATGGTCACGGCCAGTCATAATCCGGCGGAATGGAATGGGATGAAGTTTGTCTGCCAAGGGGCAAAGCCGATGTCCTCAGATTCCGGGCTGCTGGAGGTGGCGGCGCGGGCGGCGGATGCGGAGTGGTGCCGTGCCGCGCTGCTGAAAAATCCGGCTCTTGTCGGACGCAATCAGAAGATGCCGAACAAGCATCGCTATATCTCGCACCTGCTGTCCTATATTGCTGTCCCTGCGCTCAAGCCGCTCAAGATTGTGGTCAATGCAGGCAACGGCTGTGCTGGGCCAGTTCTTGATTTGCTGGCGCAGCGGCTGCCGATTACGTTTGTCCGGCTCAATTGGCAGCCGGACGGCACGTTTCCGAATGGAGTGCCCAATCCCCTGCTGCCGGAAAATCGGGAAGAAACTGCTCAAGCTGTGCGCGAACACAACGCGGATTTAGGCGTGGCATGGGACGGCGACTGTGACCGCTGCTTTCTGTTTGACGAAAATGGCCGGTTCATTGAAGGGTATTACATTGTTGGCCTGCTCGCTGCGGCTCTGTTGACGCGGCATCCGGGCGGGGTGATCCTGCATGATCCGAGGCTGATCTGGAACACTCAAGAGATGGTGCGTGAGGCTGGCGGCACGCCGATGATGGTCAAAACCGGCCATGCCTTCATCAAAGAGGCCATGCGGCGGGAAAACGCCCTCTACGGCGGCGAAATGTCCGCCCATCATTATTTCCGTGACTTTGGCTGCTGCGATTCCGGGATGCTGCCGTGGCTGCTGGTCTGCCAGCTTTTGAGTGCGCAGCGCACCACGCTGTCGGCGTTAGTGGATGAGCGGATGCGGGCTTTT
The DNA here is from genome assembly GCF_048287415.1 of Candidatus Electronema sp. JM. NCBI lineage: Bacteria > Pseudomonadati > Thermodesulfobacteriota > Desulfobulbia > Desulfobulbales > Desulfobulbaceae > Candidatus Electronema > Candidatus Electronema sp. JM. The sequence goes on along the minus strand of NZ_JBLWEN010000002.1, from coordinate 33,588 downwards.
CCAGTCAGCGGCGAGATCAACTCCACAGTGGCTGATCCTGACGCGGTCATCCGCAGCGTGGAAGCGCGGCACAGCGACGGCGAGAAGGATTATACGGATGGGCTTTCAGTCAGTTATCCAAGGTGGCGTTTCAATCTGCGCAAATCCAACACCGAGCCAGTGCTGCGCCTGAATGTGGAAACCCGTGCGGATGAAGCCCTGCTGCAGACGAAAACCCAAGAGCTGCTCGACCTGATCCGGGGCCAGAACGTTCCCCCGGCGGTTTGAACGCAAGGAGGTCATCATTTCCATCGTCGGCCATACAGCAGGACTAAAGAGTAGCCAGCTCCGGCAGCTGGAGCTGCTGCTCAAGAAGAAAATCAGCCCGGACGAGGTGATCAGCCTGGATGCCGCCCGCAGCCTGGCGGCCTTGTCTGCCGAGCTGAACCGCCAGCTTGGCCTGCTCATCCAGCGTTCCGGCGTGGTTGATACCGTCATTGTCGGCGACCACGACCGGATCATGATCCCGGTTTTGCAGAACACCCGCAGCGGCGGCGGTCGTCTCTGCGGCCTGCGCTGCGTCCACACGCATTTCAGCACCAGCGGCCCGGACGAGGAGGACATCATGGACTTGGTCTGCCTCCGTCTGGATTTGATGGCCGTGCTGACGTTCAGCAGCGGTGAGGCGGAATTGCTGCGCTGCGTTCATGTCCAGCCGGAGCGCGGCGGCGGTGATGGCTGGCGGCTGCTGGAGCCGTTCCGCCCGGCAGAGGAGCCGTTCTCCTGCCTCGGTCTGATTGAGGGGATTGAAACCGAGCTGGCCCGCAGCCAGCCGACGCGCGAGGTGGACAAAGGCAAAGACCGGGCCATTCTTGTTTCCGTCAGCACCGGGCCGCGCGGCTTGGCGGCGGAGTCCATGCTGGAGCTGGCCGAGCTGGCCCGCGCCGCCGAGGTCGAGGCTGTCGAGCAGGTGATTCAGCACCGCAGCAAGGCTGATCCGCGTTATATATTAGGCCGGGGCAAGCTGCTGGAAATCATGCTGATCAGCCTGCGCAGCGGGGCCAATCTGCTCATTTTTGATCAGGAGCTGAGTCCCTCGCAGGTGCGCTCGATCACCAGCCGCACCGACCTGCGGGTGATTGACCGCACCCAGCTCATTCTCGACATCTTCGCCCGCCGCGCCCGTTCACGGGAAGGCCGCCTGCAAATTGAGATGGCCCAGCTCAAATACCTGCTGCCCTTTCTCGCCAGCCGGGACGATTCGCTGTCGCGCCTCACCGGCGGCATCGGCGCGCGCGGCCCCGGCGAGACCAAGCTGGAGATTGACCGCCGCCGGATCAAAGACCGCATCGCCCGCCTGAGCGACGAGCTGAAAGAGGTCGGCCAGCAGCGGCAGCACCGCCGGAGCCGCCGCCGCAAGCACGAGGTGCCGGTGGTCTCCTTGGTCGGCTACACCAACGCGGGCAAATCCACCCTGCTCAACAGCCTGACCGGCGCGGACATTTTCGCCGAGGACATGCTCTTCGCCACGCTGGATCCCACCTCGCGCCGCTTCCGCCTGCCCGGCGGGACAGAGGCGGTGCTGACCGACACTGTCGGCTTCATCCGCAACCTGCCCGCCGAACTGCTCAAAGCCTTCGCCTCTACCTTGGAAGAGCTGCATGAGGCCGACCTGCTCCTGCATGTGATTGACGCGGCCAATCCCGCCTGGCCGCAGCAGGCTGAGGCCGTGGACAGCCTCCTGCGCGAGCTGGAGCTGGAGCATATACCCTGCCTGCGGCTGTACAACAAGATTGACCTGCTGCCGGACGCGCTCCTGCCGCCGCAGATTGTTGAGGCTGAGGACGGCCTTTGTCTCAGCGCGGCCAATCCGGCAACGTTGACCGCGCTGCTGGCGGCGATTGAGGAACAAATTCAGCCGCAAAAATAGCAAAGGCGGAAGGTGCTGCACCTTCCGCCTTGTGTCAGACTGCGGCCTGTTGCTTAGAAGCGGCAGCGCAGACCGGCTCCGAAGCGTCCGTAGTTGGCAATGTCGTCAAACTCATCCACAGCCGAGCGGGCCTCGAAGAACAGCGAGGCATTGAAGGTTTCCGGGCTGCCGTAGATGCGTGCGCCGATATCGGCGATCACGTCCACGTCGGTGTCTTCAGCCGACAGTTTGTCATTGCCTGAGGTGATCCAGCCGCCCAGACCAACTCCGACGAAGGCCGACGACCACTGGTTGCCGAACATGAAGCGGAACCAGTCATACTGAAGCAGAAAATCCACCAAGATGGCATCGGTGCCGTCTGTGCCGGAAAGATGCGGCGCACCGCCGACCATGGCCAAAAACGACCAGCGTTCGCTCAGAGAATGCTCAACACCGGCCCGCAGCATGAGATAATCGCCTGGATCAGACTGATGCAGATAGCCTGCGTCAGCGACAAAGCGGAAGTTGTAGCAGGAGAGGCAGCCGACTTTTCCTTCGCCGACCACAGTGCCGCTGCCAATCACTTCTTTCAAGGCCAGATTGCCGCAGGCCAGCGGCACAGCAAACACATACTGCGAGCCATTGCTGGAAATGGAAAACTCATAGGCGGCAATGCGTCTTTTTCCGCCCCAGACCATGTCGTTCACCACCCGCACCGGGCCTTGGCCGCCATTATCCTTGGACAGCATCCAGACGAAGGTCTGGCCGGGCAGATAGTCAACCCGGCTCACCGCCGCCTTCGGGAACTGCTCCATCAACGGCTGGTACAGCTCAGGATAGCCAGCCTGATAGAGACCGTCGCGAATGTCTTCCTGCGCCGTCGCCATCATCGAGCTGAGATCAGCGGTTGAACGCAGGGGCGGCTGATAGAACGGATTGCGCCGCACGTCAGTCACCGTCTCCGCATGGCCTGCGGCGACAGTCAGCAGCAGCAGAACGGCTTGCAGCAGAACTTTCAGCTTCATTCTTCGTCCCTCCTTCCTTCTTGTGGCTTGAATTTTCTCAGCGCAGCTCTGCCGGACCGAGAAGTTAAAAATTTTGTATCCGCTATTTATAGAGACTTTGCCGCCAGCCCGCAAGACAAAAGAGGCCATGACCGGGAAAAAAACACCACAGAAACCTTGGTGCGGTCAGTTTGCCCCTGAAAAAGGTGCTTGCGCAATGGCCGCAAATATGGTTCTTGATATTGGTGCGGCGGCATGTTCTTCTGGCCGCCTCTCTCCCACTCCATTTTTGCGAGGTCTGTCATGGAAGAAACAAGCTGGCTTGCGGAACTGCTGGCCAACCATTATGTGCGCGGTCTGGCAGTCGGCCTGCTGATCGCCTTCGCCTTCTGGGTGCGTTCGGTGATCAAAGTGCGGACATTGCACGGCGATATCCGCAAGCTGCGCGGGCATTTGCAAACCAAGTTCGAGATTGAGTCAACGGAAAACGAACGGCGCAAGGAAGAGCTGAACCAGCTTCGGCAGGAGCGCGACAATCTCCGCAACATGATTCAGGTGCTGAATCAGAAACCGGGCAAACAGGAAATCCGGCAGGCCCAGGTCTATCAGAAGGCGGCGGAGATCATGTTTGAGAAATCGCCCGGCTTTGCTCCGGTCTGGCAGATCACCCTGCGCGAGGCCGAGGAGGAGATGCGCAACGCTGAAAAGGGCCTGATTCCCTTCTTCAAACGGATCACCTCCAGCAGCCCGGCAGCCGCGCCTGCCGCCGAGCAAAAAATGCCCCAGCACGGCAAGCACCGCCTTGAGCTGGACGACCCGGCCAACCTCTGAGTTTTGCTCCCGGAATGTCTGAGATGCTGACTGAGCCACAAGCTGCGGCCCTGCCCGGCTGCGGCCTGATTTTAGTGCGGCCCAAATACCCGGAAAACATTGGCGCGGCGGCCCGCATCGCCTGCAATTTCGGCATCGGCCAGCTGACCGTTGTGGCCGATGAGCCGCCGGAGCAGGAACGGATGCTGAAAATGGCCACGCACAAGGCTGCTCATCTGATTGAAAATTTGCAGATCGTCAGCAGCTCCCGCGAGGCCGCCGCGCCGTATCAGTTCCTTGTCGGCACCACGGCCCGGCAGGGCAAATACCGGACAGTTGAGGTCAAATACCCCCGCGAGGTGATGGCCGGGCTGGTGCCGCTCATCGCTGACGGCAGCCGGGCGGCCCTGATGTTCGGCCCGGAAAGCAGCGGCCTCAGCAACGAAGACCTCGACCTCTGCCAGTTCGCCCTCACCATTCCCACGGCGGATTTTTCCTCGCTCAATCTGGCCCAAGCTGTCGCCATCTGCTGCTATGAGCTGTACATGGCGGCAGGCGCGGTTCCTCCAGCGGGCGGCGGCGGCCAGTACGCCAACTCCCACGAGCTGGAGGGCATGTACGAGCATATAGACCAAGCCCTGAGCCGGATCGGTTTTCTTCACGACACCAGCCGCAGCTACTGGATGCGCAACATCCGCCAGTTTCTCAGCCGCACCCGGATCAAAAAGAAAGAAGCCAGCCTGATCCGGGGCGTGTGCCGGAAATTCCTCTGGCACAGCGGCGGCCAAGGCTGGGTGCCGCCGGAGCGAGAGGAAGGAAGCGGTTCTTGAGAAACGCAAATTTTTAACAGCGCGGTGACAACGAGCGGATGAACGGCCCAACTGCCGCTGCGCCTTCGCGCTCCACTAATTTGATGGTGGCGGTGCCGATCACGGCCATATCCGCCTTGCCTTCCAGCATGGCCACATCCTCGCGGCTGGCAATGCCGAAGCCGACTGCCAGCGGCAGATCGGTCGCCGCGCGGCAGCGGGCCAGATAAGCGGCCAAAGACTCGTCCACTTCAGTGTGCTGGCCGGTCACTCCCTTGCGAGCCACGCAGTAGATAAAGCCGCCGCCTTCTTTGGCAACCGCCGTCATCCGCGCCTCGCTTGAAGTCGGGGTGAAGAACATCACCGCAGCAAGGCTGTGTTCTTTCGCCAAGCGCAGATAGTCCGCGCCCTCTTCCGGCGGCAGGTCGGGAATGATGAAGCCCTTGATGCCGATCTCCGCTGAATGCCGAATGAACTCCGCGAAACCATAGCGGTAGGCGATGTTGCAGTAGGTCATAAACAGGAAATGTACCTGCGGATATTCCTGCGCCATTTCAGCGGCAAAGGCCATGCAGCCGCGCACGGTCGCGCCTGCGGCCAGCGCGTCCTGATTAGCCTTCAGCAGCACCGGGCCGTCGGCCATCGGCTCGGAAAAGGGTATTTGCAGCTCGATGCAGTCCACGCCGTTTTCTGCCATCTGCCGGATCACCTCCCGGTTGACAGCGAAAGAGGGATAGCCGAGCACCAAATGGGTCATCAGCAGCAAAGGCTTCCGCGCCAGCCGCTGCCGCAAATCATCCTGCATGTTCATAATCTCGTTGTTTCTGTTGAAAGAAAAAAACAGCCTGCCTTCAGCGGGCCAATTCCTACAGCGAACATAGTTTAACTCTAATTCATCGAAGGCGGCCTTGCTTTAAGACCATCTCCCCAGCCAATGCGATGGATGCGTTCAGCAGCCTTCAACCGCCTGCGCACGGTGTTTGACCTTTTTCTGCTCTAAGGAACGTTCCTTGCTGTCCATCGGCTTGTTGACACTCTGGGCGTAGGAGTCCATCTGCGTCAGCTCGTTCTGCACTTTGGGGCTGGCCGCAGCCGGAGCAACCGCTTCGATTTTATTCCGCGCTGCGCCAAGAATGGCGGCAGCCCGGCTCTGATCGCCTTTGTCCACAGCCAACGCCGCCTCTTTTTTCGCCTGATTGGCCTCAAACACAGCGGCCCGCTCCAGCACCTCCTTGTTCTGGCGCGAGGCCACGCTTTTTTCGTCATCCGTGTAGATCACGCCAAGACTGTCGGACAGCGAAAGAGGGGCGGCGCTGCCCGGCTCCAGATAGCTGACGCTGACGCGGGCCGCATTGTCCAGCCGTCCTGCGCCCCGCTGTTTCGGCAGAACGCGAATCTGCATCCGCCGCCGTTCTCCAGCAGCCAAATCGCCGAAACGCACCGTGACCGTGTTGCCGTCCACCGCGTAGGTGTTGGCGAAAACCTGATCCACAGCCAGATCGCTGCCCAAGGTAATCGTGACGCGGATGTCGGCGGCGGCAAGCTGCTCGACTGACTTGAATTCCTTGGCCAAGATGCTGTTCATGCTTTCCGGGTGATCAATAAAATAGTAGGTGCCCCGGCCAGTTTCAGCGATGGCGGCCAGCAGGTCTTCGTTGAATTCCAAGCCCACGCCGAAGCTGCTCAGGGAGATGCCTTCCGCCGCCTGCGCCTGCACTAACTGCGCCAGCTCACCGTTGGAGGTGATGCCGATATTGGCCAAGCCGTCAGACAGCAGCAGCACCCGGCTGATTGCCGAAGGAGTGGCGTGCCGCCGCACCTGCTGAAAACCTTCGATCAGCCCTTCACCGAGATTGGTGCCGCCAGTCGCCTCAAGCGAGTTGATCAGCCCCTCCATGCGCTGCCCATCCTCAACCGGCTGCGATGGATACAGCACTCTGGCGCGGTTGCTGTAGGCAATCAGAGCGAAGCGGTCTTCCGGGCGCAGGCGGTTGAGCATGGCGATGGCCGCCTGCTTGACATAATTCAGCTTGTTCTGTTCAGCCATTGAGCCGGAGGTGTCCAGCACCAAGGCCAGATTGAGCGGCACCCGCCGCCGCTGGCCGAGAGCTTCCGGCGCAGTCACCAGCACTTCCAGATAGTGCGCTCCCGGGCGGGCAGCATAAATGTGGTCGCTGTCAAAAGAGGCATTGAGCTGGAGCCGGTCGGCAGAGCCGGTGCAGGCGGCGGCAAGGACAAAAAGCATGGCCAAAGCCAGCAGCGGCAGGACTGAATTCAGCCTGCGCCGAAAAAAAAGGATGCGGCGGGTGTTCATGATGCAAGACCTCCTTGCGCGGAATTGAGGATAGGGAAAACAGCGGACAGCATCCAAGATTTAACGCGACGGTGAGAAAATGCAAGTAAAAACATCATTGCGGTCGCAGGAGTTGAAAAATATCGGCATCCGATTTAAACTCAATCCTCACTGTGCTGCCGCCGGTCTCAACAGCCTGCTGAACTCGTATTTTTGGTGAACAGGTATTTCTATGCCATTTTATTCGCTCAGTTTTCTTTTTTTCTTCCTCCCCGCCGTTTTGACTGGCTGCTGGTTGTCCGGCCAGCGGCTGCGCAGCATATTTCTACTGTTTGCCAGCCTGCTGTTTTACTCGTGGAGTTCTTGGAATGCGCTGCCTTTTCTTCTTGTGCTTATAAGCGGTAATTTTTTTGCCGGATTGCTGCTCGACCGTCTGCGGAACAGCTGGCTGCGCGGCCTTCTTTTCAGTCTGATGATTGCGGCAAATTTTTTTCCGCTTTTTTATTACAGATATTTTGCCTTTTTTCTCAACGGCCTCAGTCAGCTGCGGCCAGACTGGCGACTGCCGCTGGCTCCGCCGGATACCTCCTTGACTCCTCTGGGTATTTCGTTCATCACCTTTCATGCCGTCTCGTATCTGGCCGATATCTTTCGCCGAAGCGCAGAGGCCGAAACAAATATTGTCCGGCTGGGTCTTTATTTTTCCTTTTTCCCAAAAATTGCCGCCGGGCCGATTCAACAATATGCTGAAGTGGCAGCACGTTCAAGCGGCATGGCAGGTTTTGCCAATTTTTCCGCTGGAACCGAACGCTTCATCATTGGCCTGAGCAAAAAACTGCTGCTCGCCAATGTGCTGTCAGAAATCGCCGGACAGGGCTTTGACTGTCCCGCTGCCGAATTGACCACCGCTGCCGCATGGCTGGGCGCGGTCTGCTATACCCTGCAAATTTACTTCGATTTTTCTGGCTACTCTGACATGGCCATTGGTCTGGGCCTGATGTGCGGCTATCGCCTGCCAGAGAACTTCACGTATCCTTATGCGGCCCAGTCTGTGCGCGAGTTCTGGCGGCGTTGGCATATCACGCTTTCGCGCTGGTTCCGCGACTATCTGTATATTCCTCTGGGCGGCAGCCGACATGGCGAGCTGCGCACCTGCGTCAATCTCCTGCTTGTGTTTTTGCTCTGCGGCCTGTGGCACGGCGCAAACTGGACTTTTCTTATCTGGGGTCTCCTGCATGGCCTCTTTCTGGTTTTTGAACGGCTTTTTCTTGCTGGGCTGCTGGCCAAGCTGCCCAGAGCAGTCCGGCACAGCTATCTGCTTATTTTTGTTATTATCTCGTGGGTGTTTTTCCGCGAAGATTCGCTGTATGAAGCGTGGCTCCATCTCCGGGCTATGGCCGGATTTCCGATAAATCCGCTTGATAATCCGTGGATACTGCTTAAAATGGACGGGCAGCTTTTTTCGGTTCTGATCATTTCAACGCTGCTGGCGTTTCCTTTTCTCAAGCAGGGTGTTCAGGCAGCCTGTTCTTTCGCGCCGCTGGCCGTTTTTGTTGAAATTGCACGCGGCATCGCTTTGGCGGCACTGTTTCTTCTTTCCTTGCTGGAGCTGGCATCAGGAACCCAGAATGCGTTTATCTACTTCCAGTTCTGAAATCATGCCGCGTAAAGTAAAAAACTTTATCCAAGGGGCTGTTGCGATTTTTTTTGCGGCAGCCTTAGCGGTATTCTGCATCGGCACGATCTCGGCAGAGAAAGAAGATATTTCCTTGCAGGAAAAAAGGCAGCTCGCAAAATTTCCAAATTTTATCCCTACGGCAGCTCGCTTGCCAGAATGGACAAAAGCTGCGGATGCTTATGTTCAGGATCATTTTCTTTTCCGCGACAAACTGATTGCTGGCAATGCCTTATTACGGCTGTGGTTGTTCAATACCAACAAATCGCAGAACTGGATTGTGCTGCCCGGAAAAGACGGCTGGCTGTTTTATCTTGGCGATTGGGCGATGCACAATTATTTACGGATACCTTCAGCCGAAGATAAAGAGACAGTCCGGGCTTGGGAGCGGACGCTGGTGTTCCGCCAGCAGCTGATGGCCGGAAAAGGAGCAGAATATCTTGTGGCCATCGCGCCCAATAAAGAAGATCTGCACCCGGAATATTTTCCTGAACGCTTCAGTAATCGGCGGGGCACAACAATGCTGGAGCTGATGCGGCGGCACATGAACAGCAGTTTGGCGGCCAGCCATTTTCTTGATTTAACAGAACCGTTGCAGCAGGCAAAACAGGCCGGACAGATTTATTTCAAAACCGACAGCCATTGGAATGATCGAGGTGCCTATGCCGCTTATCGCGCCATTATGAAGTGGATTCAACAACGGCATCCCGCAGCGGCGGCCTTGCCAGAGGAACGATTTTTTCGCCGCGTCGAGCCAAATTCCTTTGGCGGTGACTTGGTTCTGGCAATGGGGCTGACTGGACTCCTTACCGAAACACAGGAAACATGGGAGACTGCACAGCCCTGCTCCAGCCCGAAGAATATCATCCTTACACCAGCGGAGCAGCCAGAAGGCCGCACACTGGAGAAAAACGGCTGTCCAACTGGCCAGCCCCTGCGGCTGTTAGTCATTTCTGATTCCTTTATTGACGGAATGAGACAATTCCTCAACGAAACGTTTCAGCAGGTTGTGTACAGCCGGGAAATGGAATTCCCGCTGCTTAGGAATTTTATTGACGAATATCAGCCCGACATCGTGCTTGATCTGCGCGTTGCCCGTAATCTGCCGAAAGTGATGTCGCCCGGCCAAGATGAAGCGCATTAAGCTGCGCGAGACAACATGATGACCAAAAAGACCTTTGAGCAGGCATTGGCCAAGTTGGAGCAACTTGTTGCGGAGCTGGAGCAGGGCGATATCGCCTTGGATTCCGGCCTGAAGAAATTTGACGAAGGCGTGCAGCTCGCCGCATTTTGCAGCCAGAAGCTGCATGAGGCCCGCAGCCGGGTTGACCTGCTCTTGGACAATGAGACCGACGGCTTGACGGCAGTTCCTTTCAACACGGCAGGCGAAAATTGAATCCCAAGGATCACATGACGGAAGCCGAACTCAGCCTGCTCGAAACCATTGATTCTCCGGCGGACCTGCGCGGCCTGTCTGTGCCGGAGCTGGAGCAGCTCGCCGGGGAAATCCGGGCGCGGATCATCGCCACGGTGGCTGAGAACGGCGGCCATCTTGCCCCTAGTCTCGGCGTGGTCGAGCTGACGCTTGCCCTTCATTACATCTTCAACACCCCGGAAGACAAGCTGATTTGGGACGTGGGCCACCAGTGCTACGCCCACAAGCTGCTCACAGGCCGCCGCGACAAATTCCACACCCTGCGCCAGCATCAGGGCATCAGTGGCTTTCCCAAGCGGGCGGAGAGCGAATACGACACCATCGAGACTGGCCACAGCTCCACCTCCATTTCCTTTGGGCTGGGGCTGGCGGCGGCCAAGGCCATTCAAGGCGAGCCGGGCAAGGTCATTGCCGTGATCGGCGACGGCTCGATGACCGGCGGCATGGCCTTTGAAGCCCTCAATCACGCGGGCGACCTGCACAAAAATCTGATCGTCATTCTCAATGACAACGAGATGTCCATCTCGGCCAATGTCGGCGCGCTGTCGAGCTTCCTCAGCCGAAAGATGTCCTCGAAAACCATGCGCCGCCTCAAAGACCGCATTGAGGACGGCCTGAAGCTCTGCTCAGTGGGCGAGAATATTCTCAGTGTCCTGCGCAAGTCTGAGGAAAGCCTGAAAGTGCTCTTCACTCCGGGAATGCTTTTTGAGGCCTTCAAGTTTGATTACATCGGCCCGATTCCCGGCCACGACTTGCCTGTGCTGCTGGAAACTTTGGAAAATGTCCGCGACAACAGCCCCGGCCCGGTCTTGGTGCATGTGTTGACCACCAAGGGCAAGGGTTATGAGCCAGCGGAAAAAAATCCGGGCGACTATCACGGCCTTGGCCCGTTCTCCATTGCGAACGGCAAACCGCTGCCCGCTGCTGGCCCGCCGTCCTACACCGCTGTTTTCAGCAAGACGGTCTGCGAGCTGGCTGCAAATGACCAGCGCATTGCCGGCATCACCGCCGCCATGCGGGCAGGCACCGGACTGCTGGAGTTCAGCAAGCGTTTTCCTGACCGCTTTTTTGATGTCGGCATTGCCGAGCAGCACGCCGTCACCTTTGCCGCCGGGCTATCTTTGGCTGGCTTGCGCCCAGTTGTCGCGGTCTATGCCAGCTTCATCCAGCGGGCCGTGGATCAGCTTATTCATGATGTCTGCCTGACCAATCTGCCCGTGGTTTTCGCCATTGACCGGGCAGGTGTGGTTGGCGACGACGGCCCCACGCATCATGGCGTATTCGACATCTCCCTGCTCCGCTGCGTCCCCAACCTGACCTTGATGGCTCCCAAGGACGAGAACGAGCTGCGCCACATGCTCTTCACCGCTGTGCAGCATGACGGCCCCTGCGCGGTCCGTTATCCGCGCGGCAGCGGCGAGGGCGTGCCGATGGACGAGGAGCTGCGCCTGCTGCCTGTCGGCAAAGGTGAGCTGCTGCGCGAGGGCGGCGATGTCCTGCTGCTGCCGGTTGGCAACCGCGTTTATGCGGCAATGCAGGCAGCAGAAGGCTTGGCCAAGCTCGGCGTGGAAGCGGCGGTGATCAACCCCCGCTTCATCAAGCCGCTCGACATTGAGTTGATCAGCTCGTGGGCGGAACGCTGCGGCAGGGTGCTGACCATTGAGGATCATGCTAAAAAAGGCGGCTTCGGCAGTGCGGTGGCGCAGATGCTGCATGAGCGGCATTTGATGCTGCCTGTACGCATTCTTGGTTACGGCGACAAATTCATTGAACAGGCTCCGCAGCAAGTGTTGTGGAAAGATGCTGGGATTGATACTGCCGGAATCATTAAAGCAGCCTTAGAACTGATGCAGCAGAAATGACTTTTCTCGCCGACACCCATCTGCATCTGTATTCTTGCTACAATCTCGACTGCGCTTTTTCCGGCCTGCTCGACAGACTGGCGGCAGAAGACGCTCAAATTCCCTGTTTCGGCTGTCTGGCGGAACGCGCTGGCTGCAATTTCTACGCGCAGATTCAGGCAGGAAAAATCGTTCTCCGTGATTTCAGCCTCCAGTCTGACAGCCGCCAGCTCATCCTTCAGCGCACAAGCGACGGCAGGCAGCTCACCCTGCTGCCGGGCCGCCAGATTGTCGCGGCAGAGCGAATTGAGGTGCTTGCCCTTTGCACCGACGCGCTCTTTGCCGACGGCCTTCCGGCAGCAGAACTGATCAAAGCAATTCGGGAACAAAACGGCGTGCCGGTGCTGCCGTGGTCGCCGGGCAAATGGTTTTTTCAGCGCGGCAAGGTGATTGATCAGCTGCTGCGCCGCTTCAGCCCGCAGGATGTGCTTATCGGCGATGTCAGCCTGCGGCCTCAAGGCTGGCCGCTGCCGCTGCTGATGCGCAAAGCCAAGCGGCTGGGCTATCAAATCATCAGCGGTTCCGATCCGCTGCCCTTCAGCGGCGAGGAAGCCCAGTTCGGCAAATTTGGCTCCCGCATCATTTGCGCAGAAACAGGCTTGTCTCCTGATGACGCGCTGCGCTCGCTGCTCCGGGGCGAGGGGGACGCGATAAGTATCGGCATTAGATCAACCTTCCTTGAACTGCTCCGCCGCCTGCGCTATAATCAGGTAAGCAAAGGGCAAAATCTGCCTGAACAATCAACCTGACAAGGTGACAAGGTGACAAGGTGACAAGGTGACAAGGTGACAAGGTGACAAGGTGACAAGGTGACAAGATCAACTTACGAACAATTCAAAAATGTCAACGTATTAATTACCGGAGTGACTGGTTACACCGGCAGAGTGCTGGTGAAAAAATTAGCCGCCGCAGGAGCGCGGATCAGAGCGATTGCCCGTCCTTCCTCAGACCTTGGCGATTTAGCCAGTCTTGACATCATCTGGTTCCGAGGTGAGGTCTTTGATCAGGAGATAATCCGCCAAGCAGCGCAGGGTGTTGAATACATTTTCCATTTGGCTGCCGCGTACCGGCAGGAAAAAGCGTCGGAAGAAGATTATCGCCAAGTCCATCTGCATTCCACCCGGCTGCTGGCCGAGGCGGTCTGCGGCAAGCCGGAATTCAAACGTTTTCTGCATGTTTCGACCGTCGGTGTGCATGGCCATATTCCCGGCGACGATCTTGCCGATGAAGAATACCGCTTCAGTCCCGGCGACAGCTATCAGCGCACCAAGCTGGAAGCTGAACAATGGCTGACCGATTTTGGTGCCCGGACGAACCTGCCGCATACCATCATCCGGCCAGCCGCCATTTTTGGCCCCGGTGATCGGCGGCTGTTGAAGATTTTCAAAATGGCCAGCAAAGGCTTCATTTTGATGCTCGGCAAGGGCAAAGGCATTTACCACCTGATTCATGTGGATGATTTGACCAATATTATGCTAGCTGCCGCCGCTGCTGGACCAACCTGCTGCCAGACGTTGATTGCTGCTAATGACCGCCCGATTTCCATTGTGGAGATGGGGCAGACTGTCGCTGAAGCCTTGGACAAAAAGGCATGGGTGATTCGGCTGCCGATTTGGCCGTTTTTTTTGGCTGCGGACATTTGCAAGGCCATCTGCGCGCCGCTGGGCATTTCGCCGCCCATCTACCGCCGCCGGGTGGCATTTTATTCCAAAGATCGAAAATTCAACAATGCCAAGCTGAAACGCCTGCTGGACTACCGATTCCACCACAGCAGCCGCAGCGGTTTGACCGCAACTGCGGCGTGGTATCAGAAGCACGGCTGGCTGGGCAAAGAGAACAGCAGCTCATGGCCGTACTGGCTGGCCGCCGCTGTTTCCGCTTCACCTTTACTGCTTTTGTAATTGCCCAGCATGTCTGTTTTTTTTCTCGAAACCGCCGACATTGAAACCGCCTCAGACGACTACGCGAGCCGTTTTTCCGGCGAAGTCGGCGCGTATTTTCTCCAGCTCCAGCTTGACCTGCTGCTGGAGCTGCTGCCGGAGCTGAAGCCGGGCGCGTCAGTGCTGGATGTCGGCGGCGGTCATGCGCAATTGGCCGTGCCGCTGGCCCAGCGTGGCTGCAAGGTCACTGTCACGGGCAGCGACGCAAGCTGCCGCCAGCGGCTGGCGCAGCGGCTGCCGGAAAATGCTTATAGTTATCAAACCTGCGACATGCTTCGGCTCCCCTTTGCCGCCCGCTCCTTTGATTTCGTCATTGCCTTCCGCCTCGTGCCGCATGTTGACCGCTGGCCGCAATTATTAGCTGAATTGGCGCGGGTTTCGGCCAAGGCCGTGGTCATTGATTATCCCGATCTTCGCAGCATCAATATTTTGAATTCTTTCTTTTTCCGCCTAAAAAAGAAGTTAGAAGGGAATACACGAACCTTTGGTCTCTTCAGCCGGGTGCAGATCATCAATGAATTCAGCAAAAACGGCATGGTCAATCCGCAGCTCCGGCCTGAATTCTTCCTGCCAATGGTCTTGCACCGCAAGCTCGGTTCTGCCGCTCTGTCCCACCTGCTGGAAAACACCTGCCGCGCCTGCGGCCTGACCCATCTGTTCGGTTCACCGATCATTCTGCGGATGGACAAGACGGAACAGCGATGAAAATTCTTTTGCTTGCGCCGCAGCCTTTTTTCCAAAATCGGGGCACACCGATTGCTGTCCGTTTGCTCGCGGAAACGCTGGGCAAGGCAGGCCACGAGGTGCATCTGCTGGTTTTTCATGAGGGCGAAGACCTTGCAATGCCCAACGTGACCTTGCACCGTACCGCTGCACTCTCTTTTCTTCGTGCTATCCCGCCCGGATTTTCGTGGCAAAAAATTTGCTGCGATGCGCTGATGACGGCAAAAGCCATCCGACTTCAACGGCAGTTCAGCTTTGATCTGGTTCATGCCGTTGAAGAATCAGCATTCATCGCCATGCTCCTGCGCTTGTTCTTCAAGGTGCCGTATATTTATGATCTTGATTCGTGGATGAGCGATCAGCTTTTAGCGAAGCTCACCGTTCTTCAACCGTTCCGGGCTGGTTTTGAATTTTTTGAAAAAGCGGCGGTACGGCATAGCTTGGGCGTGGTGCCGGTCTGCCGGGCAATTGAAGACAAAATCAGAACGTTTGCCCCGGAAAAACCGCTGCTCCGGCTGGAAGACATCAGTCTGCTAAAAGAAAATTGCACCGTGCCGCTGGAACCTCTGCGGGAGAAGTTCGGCTGTTCCGGCAAGATATTGATGTATGTCGGCAATTTGGAGCGATATCAGGGCATGGCTTTGCTTTTAGAAGCCTTCGCCTTGGCTGAACCGAGGGAGCTGAATTGCAGCTTGGTGGTCATCGGCGGCGCGGAGAAAGATATTCTCCAATACAGCGAACAAGCCCAATGGCTTGGCATCAGCGCGCGGGTTTTCTTTATTGGCCCACGCCCGGCCTCGTCGCTCGGCATGTATTTGGCGCAGGCGGATTTGCTTGCCTCGCCGCGCACTGAGGGCGAAAATACGCCGATGAAGATTTATTCTTACATGGATTCCGGCAAGCCGATTCTTGCCACCAAAATTGCCAGCCATACTCAGGTGTTAGATAAGGACAACGCATTTCTTGCTTTGCCAGAACCTGCGGCCTTGGCGGCAGAATTGCGGCACGCTCTGACCAACAACGGCGAGGCAAGCAAACGGGCGGCGCGGGCCAAGGAAAAGGCGGCGGACTACACTCGTCCAGCCTATGAGCGGAAAATCAATATGTTTTACAGCGAGCTGTTGCGGAAAATCGGAAAATGAAAAGAAATCCTGAGCGGGTTGC
The DNA here is from genome assembly GCF_048287415.1 of Candidatus Electronema sp. JM. Taxonomy (NCBI): domain Bacteria; kingdom Pseudomonadati; phylum Thermodesulfobacteriota; class Desulfobulbia; order Desulfobulbales; family Desulfobulbaceae; genus Candidatus Electronema; species Candidatus Electronema sp. JM. Next base: position 17,946 of record NZ_JBLWEN010000002.1, on the reverse strand, counting down.
TGACACCCATTATGAACTTGTCGTGATCGGCGGCGGCATCAACGGCATCGCCACGGCCTACGAAGCAGCAGCACGCGGCCTGAAAACCTGTCTGCTGGAAGCCTCCGACTTTATGAGCCAGACTTCCTCGAATTCGCTGAAAATTATTCACGGCGGCTTCCGTTATCTCCAGCAGGCGAATATCAAAAGAATCCGTGAATCCAACCGTGAGCGGCGCACCTTGCTGAAAATCGCGCCGCATCTCGTCCATCCGCTCCAGTGCGTGATGCCGACGGAATCCATTTGGAAGCTGCGCAGCCTGCCCGGCATGTTCGCCGCCAGCCTGATCAACGGCCTCATCGCTTTTGACCGCAGCAAGGGCCTGCCGCCGGACAAGCGGATACCCCTTGGCGGCATCATCAGCAAAAAGAAGTTGATAGACCTGTTGGGCAAGGAATTCGACCGACCCGATGTCACCGGCGCGGCGGTCTGGCACGACGGCATGGCCATCAATTCCGAGCGGCTTGGCCTCGCCTTTCTCCATTCCGGCGTGCAGCACGGATTGGACGCGCTCAATTATTGCCCAGTCACGGGCTTTGCGCTGGAAAATGGGCGGATCAGCGGCGTGCAGGTGCGGGATGAACTTTCCGGCAACAGCTTCACGGTGCGGGCGGATCAGGTCGTCAATGCTGCTGGCGCCTGGGTCGGCGGCCTGCTGAACCTCCTGCCATCGTTGCCGAAACGTGATTTTCCTCAATGCCGGGTGATGAATTTTGTCGTCAAGCGGCAGCTTTTTCCCAGCCGTTTGGCGGTCGGTCTGTTTGACCACGAGCGGGCCTTTTTCTTTGTGCCGTGGCTGAATTATTGGATGATTGGCACAGATGAGGCAGCTTGGCCGAATGAGCCGGGACAGCTGCGGATCACCGAGGAGGAAATTGCGCATTTTCTCCAGCGAATTAACAAGGTCTATCCCGGCGAACCTCTGCGGCGGGAAGATATCTGCCATGTCCACAAAGGCTTTGTGCCGGGCCGCTTTAAGCCAAATGGTGATTTCAAGCTGCTTGATCATCAGCAGGAAGGCATTGCCAATCTCATTTCCATCCAGCCGGTGAAATACACCACGGCCAGAGACATCGGTCAGAAGACCGTGGATTACCTGCTTCAAAAGACAGGCAGACCGTTCAAGCCGTCTCAGACGGCAGAATTGCCTTTGTCGGGTGGAAAAATGGAAGATTTCACCTCGTTTTGCCAGAATAAGATGCAGGAATTAGTTGGCATCAATCCGTCGTCTGCCCAGCATCTGCTGAGAAATTACGGTTCATCGGTGCAGAATGTGCTGCGCTATTCCGAATTGCTGCGTCCGGTGCCGGGTTCAGATGAGGTGCTGGAGGCAGAAATTGCCTATGCCGTGGACGAGGAAATGGCTGTGCATCTCGATGATGCCGTGCGGCGGCGCACTGATCTTGGTGCGGCAGAGAAACCGCAACCGGAAACGCTGGCGCATTGCGCTGCCTTGATGGCGGAACGCTTGGGCTGGAGCGAAGAGCAGCAGCACGAAGAAATTGCTCGTTGCAGCCGTTTTTATTGAGTCATCTTGGTCTTCCACGGGCAGGACGAATATTTTATGAACGCGGCCCTTGCCTGCGCCTTCCAAGCGGCGGTTTCAGACGAGGTGCCGGTGGGGGCTGTGCTGGTCAGCGCGGACAACAGGCTGCTGGCCGCCGCAGGAAATTGCTGCATTGCCGCCCATGATCCCACCGGCCATGCGGAAATCCGTGTTCTTCGCGCCGCCGCCGCCCAGCTTGGCAATTATCGGCTGCCCGGCACCACCTTATATGTCACCCTTGAACCTTGCCCGATGTGCGCAACCGCACTGCTCTTCGCCAGAGTCAAGCGGATCGTTTTTGGCGCGGCTGACCCGAAAAACGGTGGCATTCAGTCGCTGTACCGCATTGGCAGCGACGGCTGCCTGAACCACCGTTTCACGGTCACAGGCGGGGTGCTGGCTGAGGAGTGCGGCGGCATCCTGAAGGCATTTTTCCGGCAGCGGCGCTGAAAAAGAGCGGTTTCCTGTTTTTTCTGTTGTCAAAGAGTCGAACTTAGTTTAAATAAATGGGCAGCAGCAACCGCCGCAAGGTGGAAAGGTGAGAGCAGCTTAGTCCCGACTGTTGCTTTTCACAGCTCAGGAGAGGTGACCGAGTGGCTTAAGGTGCACGCCTGGAACGCGTGTGTACGCAAGTACCGTGAGTTCGAATCTCACCCTCTCCGCCATAATTGATCAGCGACCTCAAGTGTGACAGCCGGGTCCTGCGCAATAAGAAATCGTGAACCCCGTCAGGTCCGGAAGGAAGCAGCGGCAGCGAATTTTCTTATGTGTTGCAGGGCAGCCCGGCTGTCTTTTTGTATCCGCAGCTCGCCGTTGTCCGCAGCGGCCCAACCAGCCGAATTTTCACCCTCCCGTTTTCCCCGCCGCCACCGCCACTGTGGATGACCGCGTTGACCGGGTCTAAGATAGCCGCCCGGCGCACCCGGAGCTGGCCGTCCGCCGCCAGCCAAGCTGTTCCGCCGTGCAGAATCAGCTCATCCTCCCCGCTCCGCCGAACAAGGGTAGGCTGAGGTTCAAAAATGGCTTCAACCAAACCGCTTGCAGCCTCTTCGCCGTGCATTGTGCGCAATGCCGGAGCAACCAGCTCATGGAACAACAGCCGCGCCGCAGGCGGCGGCCCTGGCAAAGCAAACAGCGGCAGCCTGCCGAGCATTCCGGCCAAGGTCGCTCTGCCAGGCTTGAGTTTGAGCCGGTTAAAGAGCAGCTCGCCGCCGAGGAGCTGGAAGACCTGCTCGGTCAGATCAAATTTGCCCGGCCCCATGCCGCCAGTGCTGATGAGCGCATCTGGCTGATCACACTCAATGATCTCGCAGAGCAAGGCGGCGGTTGACTCGGCCTTGTCCTCAGCCGTGACGGCGCGGACGCAGCGGCAGCCCAGCTCATGCAGCAAGGCGGCCAGCAGCACGCTGTTGCCGGAAAATTTCTGCCCCTGCCGCAGTTTCGTTCCAGCCTGCACTAATTCGCTGCCAGTGCAGATGACCGCAACTCGCGGCTGCTGCCGCACGCTGATCTCCCGACAGCCATTTTCTGCCAGCAGCAGGAGCTGATCAGGATGCAGCCGCACACCGGCAGGAACCAGCAGCTGCCCGGCTGGCATATCCTGCCCTTGCCGACGGATATGCAACTGTCGGCAACGCAGCGCGTCCAGCGGCGCCCGCACCCTGCCGTGTTCTTCCTGGCAGCTTTCAAATGGCACGACCCGGACGCAGCCGGATGGCACCAGCGCCCCGGTCATGATCCGCACCGCCTGCCCGGCGGCAAGAATTTTGCGCTCCAAGCAGCCAGCGGCACTCTCACCGACAAGCTGAAATACGGCGAAATCCTGATCAGCAGCGCAGGGCTGGGCGGCCAGAGCAAAGCCATCTCTGGCTGATTGGTCAAAGGCAGGGCTGGGCCGGTCAGCACTGACCGCTGCCGCGCTGACTCGGCCAAGAGCTTCAGCCAAGGGAATGCACTCTTGCGGCAACGGGGCGGCAATGCGGGCAGCCAGCGCAGCGCAGGCTTCAGCAAGGGACAACTCAAGCAGGGGCAAGGATGGTTTCACGGAAGTGGCGAGGAAGGCTGCGCGGAGATGGCTCCGCGCAGGGAAGAACGTGTCAGCGGGCCAGTTGGATCAGCCGTTCAACAATGGCGGCCATCGGCGTTTTGGAATATTCCGACGTGATGGCGGCAATCTGCGGCCATGTGCCGGGAATGGGCTGGCCGTTGAGCCAGTCTGCCGGATTGATCGGGCTGCGGGCCTCCCAAGGCGGCAGGGCGCGCGCTCCTTTGGCCGGAGTCCAGAGAAAATCAGGATGAGCATTCTGATACCACTCGCCGCCAATGATTCTGCCGGAAAAATCCAACTCTAAGTCATACAGATATCTGACCTTGTTGGTCCGATCCCGCTGCGGGCCGTCTGGGAAATTCTGCGTGGGCAAGGTTTCGACAACGTATTCCACTTCCATCGCAATGCCGACAATGCTGGCTGTCTGCGTTCCCCGGTAGGCGGCAAACTTGTCGTTGCTGAAACTGGCCTTGGCAACGGTGGCCTGCGCCAGCGAGCCGACTGCCGAGCCGGTCGCCGGATTGAAATAGCTGTAGCTGTACGCCAAAACCGGCTGATTCCAGACTTGATAGTCATAGGTCGCATCCATGACCATGCTGCGCTGGGACACACCGATTTGATTGACTATTGCCAGATGCCACGTGCCGGGATTAGTGTCAAAGCAATTTTGGGCAAGAATGCGCCCAGTTTGCGGATCGGTCTGCGGAGCGCTGTCATTGCAGCGGCCGCCGATGAACTTGGCTCGCGGCGCGACTTTAGCCCAGAGCAGCGAGGCCAACGCTTTGATATCCGAAGGATAGAAGGTCAGTTTGGTCTGGCCGTCCGCTGCCAGCACAGTGACCGAATTGACCGGGCGTGGCAGCATGTAGGCGGCAGGCGACCAGCCGTGGCAGATGCCCATCCAGGTTTCGACAGAGCCATTCCGCTCATAATAGCCTCTGCCTTCTTCCCACATCTGCTTGGTCAGCGAAAACTGCTTGTCGCCGACGAGGATATCGTATTTTTCGGAAGGAGAAAGTTTATTGACAGCATTCTGATTGCCGCTGGCGAGAATAGTTGCGGCAGGATTGCTCTGAATGTAGTCAAAGTTCACCTTCCAGTCCAAGGAACGGGGAAAACTGGAATCAGCATAGCGTTTGCCAAGCACGCCCAGATAGATGCCCCAGTAATCGTCCGACCACGGCGACTCAGCCAGCCGTGCGCTCATCAGCCCGTTGGCCTCCATGCTCATCAGCCCGGAATGGCTGAAGGTGTCGGTGAGCTGATCGGCGCGGTCGTTGTCAAGGAAAACGGCTCTGGCGCTGCCGTCCAACTGGCCTGAATCCACCGCCTGCTTGCGGAACATATCGCGGGCCGCAACATCATCATGCCGGTCAAGAGCGGCTTGATTAAAAACAGGCTGGGCGTAGCTGCCGCTTCCCGGCATCTCCTCGAACTTGGCAGGCCGCCGCTGCATAAATGCAACCGGGTCTTCCTGAAACGCCTTCAATTCCGCATTGATCTGATCGTGCAGTTCCTTGGACATGGCGTTGCTCCTCTTTGTAGGAAAAAAATGATGCCCTGACGTGCAATCCGTTCAGGGCAGGTTACTAACTTATAGCAAAAAAGATTATCTATGTCAAAATATCAGCTCTTACTTTTTGACACATATTGCATATGCCGTAGAAGGAGCATCTTTGTTGTCATTTCGATCATAGCAATCAACGACCCAACTTGAACCAGAAGGATAGCTTTCATGCAGAACGCCTTCAAATGCTCCTCCTATGCTTATTTCACACCTTCCTCCACCGCCAACTAAAATTTCGTCGCTATTGCAGGTTGCCACAGAGGTGTAAGTAGGCGGTCCGCCGTTAACTTGAACAATCCTCGAACTGCCACAGCTACCAGCTAGCCCTATATCTCCTTTTGGGCCCTGAATACCGGGAGGGCCTGCGGCTCCTTGAGGCCCTTGAATTCCTTGTGGGCCAGGAGGGCCTACTGGGCCAGCTATACCTGATTGGCCGGGAGGACCTGCAACTCCGGGGTCTCCTTTAGGCCCCTGAATGCCGGGAGGCCCTGCAATCCCTTGAATTCCTTGCGGGCCAGGAGGGCCAACCATACCAGATGGGCCGGGAGGACCCTGTGGGCCAGTAGGACCTACAATTCCGGGATCACCCGTAGGCCCTTGCAAACCAACAGCACCTATCGTTAGGTGATATTCAAGAAAATTGTTATTCGAGGTGAAAATCCGCAAGGCATAGTCACCATCTGACAAGCCATTCGGAAGAGTTGCCGTAATGTTGGTTGCGCTGTAACAAGTGTTACAGACATGCAACTGCTGACCGCCTAATGTAATAATAGGAGGAGTAAAATTCGGCTTAACGAGATTTACACCGTCTATATAAATCTCTCCGTTTGCTTGATCAACCTTGATGGAATCAATGGCAATTAAACTGCTGGCAGCAAGTGCATGAGAAGAATACATAGCTGCGATTACTACAAGGCAACACATTTTTTTCATAACTATCACCTTGATCGGTTTGATCGATAACTGCTTTTTGCTCCACACGGCAACGCACTTCGTAGCTTATAGCGCACTTATCTGCTTTTGACAAGCAGAATCACACATTGAAGCGGAACAACATGCAGTCGCCGTCTTTGACGATGTACTCTTTGCCCTCTGAGCGCAGCAGACCTTTGTCGCGGGCCGCCGTTTCGGAGCCGCAGGCCACATAGTCCTCATAGGCGATGACTTCCGCTCGGATGAAGCCGCGCTCGAAATCGGTGTGAATCTTGCCTGCTGCTCCGGGCGCGGCAGTGCCTTTGGTGATCGTCCAAGCCCGCGTCTCCTTCTCGCCCACCGTGAAGTAGGTGATCAGACCGAGCAGCTCGTAGCCAGCGCGGATCAGGCGGTGCAGGCCCGGCTCCTCCAAGCCCATGTCGGCAAGAAATTCCTTCTGCTCCGCCGCGTCAAGCTGACTCAGCTCCTGTTCAATTGCCCCGGCGATCATAATCACCGAAGCGCCTTCTTTGGCGGCCAGCTCCTTCAGCCGCTCCACGTGCGCATTGCCTGCGGCGATGTCCGCCTCGCTGACATTGGCCACATAGAGCACCGGCTTGGCGGTGAGCAGGCAGAGTTCGCGCAGCAGCTCCTGCTGCGGCTCGCTCTCGGCCTTGACCGTGCGGGCGGGCAGCCCTTTGTCGAGCGCAGCTTGCAGCAGCTCCAGAAAGGCGGCCTCCTCGACAAACTTCCTGTCGCCGGACTTGGCCTGGCTCTGCGTTTTTTTCAACCGCTTGCTCACGCTGTCCAAATCGGCCAGCACCAGCTCCATTGAGATCACTTCCACATCGCGGATGGGATCAACCGAGCCGTCCACATGAACGATGTTTTCGTCCTCAAAACAACGGACAACGTGGAGGATGGCATCCACCTGCCGAATATGGCCGAGAAACTGATTGCCCAAGCCCTCGCCCTGCGAAGCTCCTTTGACCAGCCCGGCGATGTCCACGAACTCCATCTGTGTCGGCACCGTCTTGCGGGTTTTGGCCAAGGCGGAGAGAATGTCCAGCCGCTTGTCCGGCACCGGCACCACGCCGACGTTCGGCTCGATGGTGCAGAAAGGATAGTTTTCCGCCGCGATGGCCGCTGCGGTCAACGCATTGAATATAGTTGATTTTCCCACATTGGGCAGGCCGACTATGCCGCACTGAAAACCCATGATTGCCTCATTCTGAAAGTTCTGCTGAAAAGGTTGCTGGCGGGAAATAAAACATGTCCGGCGGTTTTACGGAAGCACTTTCTGCGGAAAAGAAGATGGCCGGGCGGCTTGCTCCACTTCCGTCGGGCCATTTTTACCGACGGGAAGGAGGGCAGCAACAGAACTCAAAGAAGAGCGGGCCTTCCTGATCAATCGCCACGTTGGCTCCGAGAAAATAGAAACGCAGGCTTTCCTTCTTCTCGTCAATTTCCTCAATCAGCTGCGCCCGCATTATATGCGGATTTCAGCGCGCGTTATGATTTTTATTTTTAGCTTCCTTCAAGATGCGTCATTTACGGTGACAGTGTGTGTAACACATATGCTGATGAAGATGATCTTGAACAGTCAGGCATTCACCTGAACCCTGTCAGGAAGAAAAATTCAAAAAGAAAAGATGAATCACTCATAGGTGATGGCATCAGCTTTATCCGAAAGCGCATCGAATCAGCATTCATTTTGATTCAACAAAGATTTCCAGCGCATATTCATGCCGTCACATCGCATGGCTTTGAAGTAAAGATTTTTTTATCTGGGCTTACGGTATTGAAAAAACGATGCTGTAGGTCACAACTTGGGTTAGGAATAGGTAACAGGCCCTATAGAAAGTTCATAACAGGCTATAGCCTACCGCTTTTCCATAAGAAACCAAGTTGTGTCGTCCTGCGGAAAATTCGGATCGCGGTGATAGACAAAGCCATAGTCGATCAAATTCAAATCAGGAAATTGGTCGAGAATTTCCCCAGCAAAATCTCTTTTGAAAAGCTTGTCCGTATGTCCTCGATAGGTAATTTCTATAGGTTTCGGGTTGTAATATTCTGAAACAAAAAGATAGCGTGAAGAGCTTCGATGCATGAGTTCATAAACCATCGGCAACCAGTCAGGATTGATGTGGATCAGAACCCCTTTGGTGAACACCAAATCCCAAGTCGCATTTGGCTGGAACTCAAGAATCGATCCAAGGTACAGGTCAACGTCAGGAAGGTTAGATTTCAACTCCGAAGCCGCTTTGGAGTTGATCTCAACTGCCGAAAGTTTTACTTCCGGGAACAATTGTCGAAGTGCCATTAAGTTCAGGCCGATATTTGATCCGAGTTCAAGCACCGTTTGTACGTTTTGAGTACGGGCAAGGGCTTTACTGAAAAAGGCCACGTTGGTAGCAACCCAACGCCCCCCCCTGTTACGGCCAGTATATTCGTTTCCGAAGTTGCCTTCCCAGAAGGCTTCCTGCTTTGTGCTGTGTGACATGATGTTCTCCAAGACTTACTTTTATGCCGAACGACAGATATCAATAGGCCACCGAAGGCGGCTCCGGTGCATCGACTTGTTAGGCCAATTATTTTATAATCACAAACATTCTGACGCTATAAAAACATTTCATTTTTGGCCAGTTATAAAAAAACCTTTAATTCAAAGCCATGCAATGTGACGGCATGAATATGCGCTGGAAATCTTTGTTGAATCAAAATGAATGCTGATTCGATGCGCTTTCGGATAAAGATGATGTCATCACCTATGAGTGATTATTTTTTTCTTTTTGAATTTTTCATCTTGACAAGGTCAAGATGAATATCTGATTATTAAAGATAATTTTCAACAGCATATACGTTACTATAAATGACGCTTCCTGAAGGAATCTGAAAAGAAAAATCATAAAGAATACTGACATCCGCATATGATCCGGGAGAAAGAAATATTTCCGCAGGAATTCCTGGCTCAGTCATCAGTTCATGAACTTTCAGGCCATAAAAATACTCGTCACCGCTTGAGACATATCTCCAAAACGGCTTATCTCGATATATTTTGCAGGATTTTATGCAAATGTTCCGATAGACATGGACAGGAGCCTGGAGCCATCTTTTTGAGATTGAGACTGCTTTTGCAATTCCTGCTTTAAAAAAATAAAAAAAAATTCAGCCCGCATCCACTCCTTGCGGAAAACTGGCGGCGGACATCAAAGCAAGACTGAGCCTTTCAGATATTATATTATTTTCATAATAAATTCAATGTCGTTCTGAGAGCCTTCAGCTTTATCACTCATAATTCACCATCACCGAATTTTGCGTAAGCCCTAACTTCTTTTTTCATAAAAAGTTGATGAGGTAGCTGAAGGAAGTGAGCAACACAAAAGAGCAAAGAATCAGCTTGATCGCTCTGGCTGGCAGGTATTTTTGGCAGCGTGCGCCGAGGTACACCCCGCAGAAGCCGCCGAGTCCAAAGAGTATGCCGAGCTGCCAGTCTGGAGCCACTGACATGCTTGGATAAAAGGCCGAGAGCAGCTGGTAGATGATGACACCTGCCACCGAAGTGATGAACGTGCCCATCAGCGAGGCACCAGCCACGGCATGAACGGGCAGCCGGAAAAAGGCGACCATGAATGGGGCGATAATTGCGCCGCCGCCAATGCCATAAATTCCGCCGATAATGCCGACAGCAAAGCAGAGGGAAAATATTTTCGGCACGGAAAAAGAATAGTTTTCTCCGGCAAAAGAAAATTCAGCCCGCTGGAGAGAAAACGTGGCATCTGTGACCACGAGCGGCACATTGACCGGCTGAACGGCAGGCTGCCGAAGGAGGTCAGTCAGCAGTTTGCTGCCCACATAGAGCAGCACCAGCCCGGCGAAAAATTTGAACTGCTTGGGATCAGGCAGGTATTCCAGCCGCAGCCATGCGCCGATCAGCACTCCTGGCAAGGTGCCAATGACCACCGCCGCTGTCAGCGGCCAAACCATGCGTCGTTCTCGCGCATACCGCCAAACCCCGCTGGGAATGGCGACCACGTTGAAGAGCTGATTGGTGCCGCTGACCGACGGCGCAGTGTAGTGCAAAACGCTCATCTGAAACGGCAGCAGCAGGAATGCGCCTGACAGCCCGCCCATTGAGGCGAAAAAAGAGACGATAAAGGCAGTCAGCGGCGGCAGGAATATCCACGTCTTCACACCGGAAACCGGAAAAGTGACGTAAAGCAGAGTGCTCATGATGCGCGGCATCCAGACTCTATGAAGTTATGCAGCGAACAAGCAATCTCCATGACTGTGTCGGCAAATTCATGTGTCAAGTTTCTATAGTTAAATATCCTGCCTCATCTTGTATTTTATCATTCAACACCAGTCGCAAAAAGGATGCAATGCGACAACCACAGGATCTATGTGTGGGTTCATATTTTTCTCTTCCTCACAAAGCGCAGCTTCAGCTCATAAGCCACCCGGCTGATCAGCTCCTGCTCCTCCTTGTCCAAATTGCCTTTGGTCTTCTCCTCCAGCATGGCCAAGGTGTCAATCGTATGACGGGCCAGCTCCAGATCAAGCAGCTTCTGCCCGGTTTCCGGGTGGGGAATCTCGCCCAGATGAAACAGGGCGGTGGTGTTGAGGGAGAGAATGAAAGAAATGAAGGACACTTCAGGCATGACACAGTCACCCCGCTTGTTCCGCGCCTGACCTTCAGGACATCCGCACTCGTTCTGCTGCTCGCTCATCATGCTCACCGCCTCTGGGTTCAGTCTTTTCCGGGATTCAGCCTTTGTACGTCGGCAGCGTCAGAGCCATCGCATGGTCAACATGCTCCAGCTCCAGCACCTTGGCCAGCAGCTCCTTGCTCACCGGCTGATCGGTGTTGAGGAGGATGACATTCTGCTGCGAAGTCTCCTCGCGGCCAACGGTCATGCGGGAGATGTTGACTCCAGCCGCGCCGATGGTCGTGCCTAATGCACCAATTACACCGGGAATGTCTTTATTATAGGCCAGCAGCATTGGGCCTGCGGGCAGCGCCTCCAGCCAGAAGGAGTTGAGGCGGACGAGACGCGGCTTTTTGGTGCCGAAGACCGTGCCTGCCAGCACGTTCTCGCCCTCGGTGCTCTTGACGGTGATCTTGACCAAGCTGGTGAAATCCGCGCTGCACGTGGTTTTGGACTCAACTACCTTAATGCCGCGTTCTTTGGCGATGAGCGGAGCGTTGACGAAGTTCACTGCATCTTGCAGGATAGGCGTGAATAGACCCTTGAGGAACGCCACGGTGATTGGGCCGACATTCTGCTCGGCCACATCTCCGCTGTACTCCAAACGCACTTCCTGCACCCCGCCTTTGGCAATCTGCATATGCAGCGAGCCGAGCATTTCACCAAGGGTGATGTACGGCCCGATCTTGGCCAAGACCTCATCGCTGACAGAAGGCACGTTGACTGCGTTGCGCACTGCGCCTTTGGTCAAATAATCGGCAATCTGCTCGGCAATGGCAACGGCGACATTCTCCTGCGCTTCTGAAGTTGACGCGCCGAGATGCGGGGTGCAGATGAAGTTGTTCAGACCGAGCAGCGGGGTGGTCTCAATGGTGGTCGGCTCTTTCTCGAACACGTCCAAAGCGGCCCCGGCAATCCGTCCTTCCTTCAGCGCAACATACAAGGCTTCCTCATCCGCCACGCCGCCGCGCGCGCAGTCAATAAACATCGCGTCCTTCTTCATGGCGTTGAAGAATTCAGTCGAGAGCATGTGGCGGTTGTCTTTGGTCAGCGGCGTGTGCACCGAGATGAAGTCAGAACGTTTGGCCAGCTCCAGCAAATCAACGCGCTCCACGCCGATCTTCTCCACTAATTCTTGCGGCATGAAGGGATCAAAGGCGATGACCTTCATCTTCAGCCCTTGGGCGCGGTTGGCGACGATGGAGCCAATCCGGCCAATGCCGACGATGCCCAGCGTCTTGCCGGTCACTTCGCGGCCCATGAAGCTCTTCTTCTCCCACTTGCCCGCCTTCATCGAGGCGGTTGCCTGTGGGATGTTGCGGGCCAGCGACATCATCATCGAAATGGCGTGCTCCGCCGCCGTGACCGCGTTGCCGTCCGGCGCATTCATCACCACAATGCCCTTCTCGCTCGCCGCCGGCACGTCCACGTTGTCCAGACCGATGCCTGCGCGGCCCACCACCTTCAGCTTGGTGCCTGCCTCGATGATGTCCGCCCGCACCTTGGTCGCGCTGCGGATGACCAAGCCGTCGTACTCGCCGATGATCGCCTTCAGCTCCTCCGGCGGCAGACCGGTCTTCACGTCCACTTCCAGCCCGGCATCTCTGAGTATTTTCTCTCCGACAGGCGACAGGTTGTCGCTGATCAGCACTTTCATGGTCTTCCCCTTGTTGGATTCGTGTATAAAGACAGTATAAAACTGTTGATTTTTCCTCGCAAAGCAAGCACTATACCGGGAATCGGCAGCACCGGCAACTGCAAAAAATCAGGGTTTGGGCTTTTGGAGGGCGAGTGGCCGCACGAATGACACCAGCAGGATTGTTACAGGAGAGAAAGACGAGATGAGCCGCGCACCAAAAGCCTTCATGAGCTATGTGAATCTGGATGATCAGCATGAGAATGGCCTGATCACGCAGTTCCGCGAGCATTTGAGCCGGGCGATGCGGATGCAGACCGGAGAAGCGTTTGAAATATTTCAAGACCGCAAGGACATTGCTTGGGGCCAGCAGTGGCAGGAACGCATCAACGGCTCGCTTGATGCGACCACCTTTCTCTTGCCGATCATCACGCCAGCATTTTTCAAAAGCGATGCCTGCCGGGAAGAGCTGGAGCGTTTCCTGAAACGGGAAGAGGAGCTGCAACGTGGTGATTTGATTCTGCCGGTTTATTACGTGAGCTGCCCTGCCCTGAACGACAAAGCAAAGCGGGAGCGTGACAAGCTGGCGCAAGTCATCGCGGCGCGGCAGTATGCGGACTGGCGCGAGCTGCGCTTTGAGGATTTCACTTCGTCGCAGTGCCGCAGGGCGTTTGCGAAGTTGGCGGAGCAGATTGTGGCGGCGTTGGAACGAAGTCAGAAGGAATCCGCCAATTCTGCTGCTGCGCAGTCAGTGAAAACAGTACAAGAAATACCGGACAGCAAGCCGCATTCCAGTCAGAGCAATACATTCCAATCTGGTGGCGGCCCACAAAGCACTACGATAGGCAACAACGCTATAGGTACACAGAACAATTACTATGGGCGGCGGGTGTCGGAAGCAGAATTGTTTCAGTTGTTGAAAGATATCAAATTGCAACTTGGGCCAATAGTGAAGACTGAGCCGTCGACCGTGGTGGTAGATGCGTCCAATCGCGGCGACTATGCAACCATCACTGATGCGCTAAAAGCAGTCAAAGCAGGTGCACGAATCCTTGTCCGACCTGGACTGTATCAGGAAGGCATTGTAATTAACAAATCGGTTGAAATCATAGGGATTGGAGAGAGAAGTGATATTGTGATTGAATCTTCCGGCAAGAATGCAGTTTTTTTTAAAGCCAACAATGGACGCATTGCTAACCTGACTCTGCGTCACATTGGCAGCGAGGACTGGTATAGCGTTGAAATTGCTCAAGGTCGACCCAGTTTGGAGAACTGTGACATCTCAAGTCAAGGTCTATCGTGTGTAGCGATCCACAGCGGTGCTGATCCGCACCTGCACCGCAATCGTATTCATGACGCGAAGGGTGCTGGCATCTTTATCACTCTGAATGGACAAGGAACACTTGAAGACAATGAGATAATTACCAATAAAGAGATCGGGGTAGTGATCAATAGAGGTGGTAATCCAACCTTGCGCCGGAACCGTATATCTATGAACGGTTACTGGGGAATTTGTGTGTGGAATAGTGGAGGAGGCATCTTTGAAGACAATGATCTTCGGGGTAACACTGGGGGAGCATGGGACATTGATCCAGACTACGAAGCACGTGTGCAGCGGAGAGGGAATATTGAATAACAAAGCAGCACCTAAGCAGAGCAGAGAGCAATGAATACCAGAGAACATATCCAGTACTGGCCAAGCTAAAGCGGACCGGGCAACACGGCCTTCGCTTGCTTTTCCCGGACTGGCGGGCTATTATGGGAAAACCGCAGGAAGTGCTGCGGACTTTCTCGACAATTTTACAGACTTGACATAGTTAACAGGACGGGACACGATGAGCAGGCACTTAGAGATCACGCTGCGCAAGGCGGAGACGCTGAAGGAGAAGCCGGACGAGGGCAATCTTGGTTTTGGCAGGCATTTCACCGACCACATGTTCGTGATGCGCTGGAGCGTCGGCCAAGGCTGGCAGGACGCGGAAATCAGGCCCTACGGCCCCTTCAGCCTCGATCCGGCGGCGATGGTGCTGCATTACAGCCAAGAGATTTTCGAGGGCTTGAAAGCCTATCACGGCGCGGACGGCTCCATCATCCTTTTCCGGCCTTTGGACAATCTGCGCCGCCTGAACCGCTCCGCTGTCCGCATGTGTATGCCGGAAATTCCGGCGGAAGAGGTGCTGGAAGCACTCAAGCAGATGATCACCTTGGATCGCGGCTGGGTGCCGCAGGCTCCGGGCGCGTCGCTCTACATCCGCCCGGCGATGATCGCCACCGAGGCGGCTGTCGGCCTGCATCCGGCCAACGAATACCTCTTTTTCATCATCTGCTGCCCGGTTGGCGCGTACTACGCCGAAGGCTTCAAGCCGACGAAAATGTTTGTGGAAGACCGCTATGTCCGCGCCACGGCAGGCGGCGTGGGCGAGGCCAAGACCGGCGGCAATTATGCTGCCTCGCTCAAGGCATTCGCCGATGCCAAGGCGAAAGGCTGCACCCAGGTGCTCTGGTTAGACGCGGCGGAGCGCAAATATGTCGAGGAAGTGGGCACGTCCAACATCTTCTTTGTCATCGGCGGCGAGCTGGTCACACCGCCGCTCGGCGGCACCATCTTGCCCGGCATCACCCGCGACACCGTGCTGAAGCTGGCCGCTGACTGGGGCATCAAGGCCAGCGAACGGCGGATCAGCATGGAGGAAATCATGGCCGCTGCGGCGGACGGCTCGCTGACCGAAGCCTTCGGCTCTGGCACAGCCGCAGTCATCTCGCCGGTGGGCGAATTCATTTACAAAGACAAAGCGATCCAGATCGGTGGCGGCCAGACCGGGCCGGTCGCGCAGCGGTTCTTTGACGGCATCCAGCAGCTCCAGCGCGGCCAAATGCCGGACTCGCACGGCTGGCTGGTGCGGGCGGCGTAGTTTTTCATCTGCATCGCGCAGGGACAATTTTCTGGGATTGTCCCTGCTATTTTTTTTGTGATTTCAACGCAAAACGAGAAAAAATATTTTTTCTCCGCCCGCCCCCTTGATTTTCTCCGTCCCGTCCCTATTGTTTGGCCCAGTCAAGATGACAGGTGGTTTGTCAGCCTGTCCAAACCAGTGAACGAGAGCCGGAGACGCAGCATCGTCCCCCGGCCTGAAACTCCCTATCAAACACAGTTGCATCAGGAGGATTTCCATGAACATTCGTCCGCTGAATGACCGCATTCTGGTCAAGAGATTGGAAGAAGAGGAGAAAACCGCAGGCGGCATCATCATCCCCGATTCTGCCAAAGAGAAGCCGGCCGAGGGCAAAGTGATTGCTGTCGGCGCAGGCAAGCGGAATGACGCAGGCGAGCGGATCGCTATGGATGTCAAGGCTGGCGACCGGGTGCTGTTCTCCAAATACGGCGGCACTGACGTGAAAATCGGCGGCGAGAAGTACCTGATCATGCGCGAAGAGGACATCCTCGGCGTGATTGAGGGCTGATTTTTCCGCAGCCAGCCCACCTGTTGTCAATTCCAAGTCATCAACGATAGAATAAGGAGTCTGTAGCAATGTCTGCGAAAGAGCTGAAATACGGAGCCAAGGCCCGTGAGTCCATGCTGAATGGTGTCAACACTTTGGCCAATGCGGTGAAAGTGACCCTCGGCCCGAAAGGCCGCAATGTCCTGATTGAGAAATCCTTTGGCGCGCCGGTCATCACCAAAGACGGCGTGACCGTGGCCAAAGAGATCACCCTGAAGGACAAGTTTGAGAACATGGGCGCGCAGATGGTGAAGGAGGTTGCCTCCAAGACTTCTGACGTGGCCGGCGACGGCACCACCACCGCCACCGTTCTGGCTCAGGCCATCTACACCGAGGGTGTGAAGATGGTTGCCGCTGGCGCGAATCCGATGGAGATCAAGCGCGGCATTGACGCGGCTGTCGATGTCGTTGTCGCCGAGCTGAAGAACATCTCCAAGCCGACCAAAGAGCAGAGCGAGATCGCTCAGGTTGGCACCATCTCCGCCAACAACGACAAGACCATCGGCAACATCATCGCCGAGGCCATGGACAAAGTTGGCAAAGAGGGCGTGATCACGGTTGAGGAAGCCAAGTCCATGGAGACCTCCTTGGATGTGGTTGAGGGAATGCAGTTTGATCGCGGCTATCTCTCTCCGTACTTCGTCACCGATGCGGAGCGGATGGAAGTCAGCATGAACAACCCGCTGATCCTCATCAACGAGAAGAAAATCTCCAGCATGAAGGACATGCTGCCGATTCTTGAGCAGGTTGCCAAGATGGGCAGGCCGCTGGTGATCATCGCTGAGGATGTGGACGGCGAGGCGCTGGCCACGCTGGTGGTCAACAAGCTGCGCGGCACCCTGAATGTGGCTGCTGTCAAGGCTCCGGGCTTCGGCGACCGCCGCAAGGCCATGCTGGAGGACATCGCTGTTCTCACCGGCGGCCAGGTCATCACCGAAGACCTCGGCATCAAACTGGAAAACGTCACCCTCAATGATCTCGGCACCGCCAAGCGCGTGGTCATTGACAAGGATAACACCACCATCATTGACGGCGACGGTGACAAGGACAAATTGGCAGCCCGCGTGAAGCAGATCCGCGCCCAGATTGACGACTCCACTTCCGACTACGACCGTGAGAAGCTGCAAGAGCGGCTGGCCAAATTGATCGGCGGCGTGGCCGTGATCAACGTCGGCGCAGCCACCGAAGTCGAGATGAAGGAGAAGAAGGCCCGTGTTGAGGATGCGCTCAACGCCACCCGCGCCGCAGTTGAGGAAGGCGTGGTTCCTGGCGGCGGCGTGGCCTTCATCCGCTGCATCAAGGCCGTCGAGGCTCTTCAGCTCGAAGGCGAGCAGAAGCTCGGCAAGCAGATCATCATCCGCGCTCTGGAAGAGCCGGTGCGCATGATCGCCGCCAATGCCGGCTTGGAAGGCTCCGTGGTTGTGGAGAAGGTGAAGACGATGGCCGGTTCCAACGGCTTCAACGCCGCCACCGAGCAGTACGGTGACTTGGTTGCCGACGGTGTTATTGACCCGACTAAAGTTTCCCGCACCGCGCTCCAGAATGCGGCCTCCGTCTCTGGAATGCTGCTGACCACCGAGTGCATGATCGCTGACGAGCCGGAGAAGGAAGGCGCGGCTGGCGGCGGCATGGGTGGTATGGGCGGCGGCATGGGTGGTATGGGCGGCGGCATGGGCGGCATGATGTAAGAAGTCGTTCCATTTCAGCAGCAAAGCCCTGAAACAGAAAAGCGGCGGTCTCCCGGAAACGGGGGCCGCCGCTTTTTTGTTGATATAACCCAAGTTGTGACCTATAGCATCGCATTTTCAATGCCGTAAGCCAAGACGAACAGAAAAGTCTTCAACTCAAAACCCTGAGCCGTGACAGCATGAATATAGCTGAAGCACTATAAAATGACACCATACTGAACCACACAAAACAGATGGCCTATTCAATAGATTTTCGTCGGAAGGTTTTGGAGATTAAAGAGCGGGATGGCCTGAGTTTGGA